>CALRLJ020000185.1:0-7370 GCA_943368635.1 Sediminibacterium ginsengisoli
TCATCTTCACGCGCAATGCCACCGAGGCGATCAACCTTGTGGCGTCGTCATGGGGTGAGCCGAACATCAAGGCCGGCGACGAGATCGTGCTCTCGATCATGGAGCATCACTCGAACATCGTGCCATGGCATTTTTTGCGCGAGCGGCACGGCGCGGTCATCAAGTGGGCGCCGGTCGATGACGAAGGCAACTTCCTGATCGACGAGTTCGAGAAGCTGCTGACGGCGAAGACCAAGCTGGTTGCTATTACGCAGATGTCGAATGCGCTCGGCACGGTTGTTCCGGTCAAGGACGTCGTGAAGCTCGCCCATGCGCGCGGCATTCCGGTGCTGGTCGATGGCAGTCAGGCGGCTGTGCATCAAACCATCGACGTGCAGGACATCGATTGCGATTTCTATGTCTTCACCGGTCACAAGCTGTACGGCCCGACCGGCATCGGCGTGCTGTACGCGAAGTACGATCACCTCGTCGCGATGCGCCCCTATAACGGCGGCGGCGAGATGATCCGTGAGGTTGCGAAGGATTGGGTGACCTACGGCGATCCGCCGCACAAGTTCGAAGCGGGTACCCCGGCGATCGTCGAGTCGATCGGGCTAGGAGCCGCCATCGACTATGTGAATTCCATCGGCAAGGAACGTATCGCCGCGCATGAACACGATCTCCTGACCTACGCGACCGACCGGCTGCGCGAGATCAATTCGCTGCGGATCATCGGCACAGCGAAGGGAAAGGGCCCTGTCATCTCTTTCGAAATGACGGGCGCGCATCCACATGATGTGGCGACGGTTATCGACCGTGGCGGCATCGCGGTCCGGGCTGGCACCCACTGTGTGATGCCACTTCTGGAGCGATTCAACGTGACGGCGACGTGCCGGGCCTCATTTGGCATGTATAATACGCGCGCTGAAGTCGATCAGTTGGCGCAGGCGCTTATCAAGGCGCGGGAGCTATTCTCATGAACGACACTGTCCAGACGGCTGAACCGGCGGCCCTGAAATTCGATACCCAGTCCGCACTTCCTCCCGAGGAAACCGAGCGTCTGGGCACAGACATAGTGGCCGCATTGAAGACGGTGTTTGATCCGGAAATCCCGGCGGACATCTATGAGCTTGGCCTGATCTACAAGGTCGACATCAAGGACGACCGCTCGGTGGACGTGCAGATGACCCTGACCACGCCGAATTGTCCGGCCGCGGGCGAACTGCCGACCATGGTGGAGAATGCCGTGGCGAGCGTTGCGGGCGTCGGTCCCGTTAACGTGGCTGTGGTCTGGGAGCCGACCTGGACCCCTGACCGGATGTCGGATGAGGCGCGCCTCGTCCTCAACATGTGGTGATTTGAAGATCGTTATCGATTCGGCGTGTAATCTGGACTGAATGCGGCATTGAATCGCCGCGGGAAATGACCAAATGACTGCTATGACGCCAAGCACTCCGACACCCGCCGCCAAGCCGGCTGTTCGTCCCCGTCCGCAGGTCATGCGCCTGACGGAAGCCGCTGCCTCACGCGTGAAGGAACTGTCGGCGCGCGCCGATTCCGAAATCGTCGGCCTTCGCGTCGGTATCAAGAATGGCGGTTGTGCCGGTCAGTCCTATACCGTCGAGTATGCGCATGAAGTGCGCCCCACCGACGAGATCGTCGAAGACAAGGGCGTCAAGGTTCTGGTCGATCCAAAGGCCGTCCTGTTCCTGCTCGGCACCGAGATGGACTACAAAGCCGACAAGATGCAGGCCCAATTCATCTTCAATAACCCCAATCAGATCAGCGCCTGCGGTTGCGGCGAGTCGGTTCAGCTGACCCCTGCAAAGATCGACGGCTGATCGGCGCAGTCGCGAATGGACCGCGACTATCTCATCGATCTTTTTTCAGAATTTGGACCCGTTGTTCTGCGTCGCATGTTCAGTGGCTACGGCATCGTCGCCGACGGCGTAAACTTCGCCATGGCCCTGCGTGCGGGTATCATCTTCAGGGTCGATGATCTCACGATCCCGCGCTACGAGGCCGAGGGCGCCAAGCCATTCCAGTATGAAACCAGAAAGAAGACGGTTGTCGTGCAGTCGTATCGGCATCTGCCGGAGCGGCTCTACGACGATCCGGAAGAGCTGGCTGCATGGGCGCGCGAGGCCGTGGGTGCTGCGAAACGGGCTGCGGCGAAGAAGTCCGGGGTGAAGAAACGCACCGCCAAGAAGGCCGCTAAACCCACAGCGGTCAAAGCTGGAACACGCACGAAAAAAGCGTCTGCTCGCAAGCCGACGCCGGCAAAAGCTGCAACGGCCAAGAAGGCTAGTCCGAAGAAGTCTCGCGTAAAAAAGCGTTAAGCGACCTGAATACGGTCGGTCGGCGAGAACTCGGGGTCGGCTTCGCAGATAACCCGATTGCGGCCATTGCGCTTGGCTGCATAGAGGCAGGCGTCGGCGCGTTCGATCAGCCGATCGCGGTCGTCGCCGGGCTGCAGCATCGAGACACCGACCGAAATGGTCACGCGGCCGAGAATTTCGCCCGTCGATTTCTTCTTGAGCTGCTTCGACATCACCGCCCGGCGGATATTGTCGGCGACGGTCAAGGCCTGACGCAGGGCCGTGTTCGGCAAGACGACAGCAAACTCCTCGCCGCCGTAGCGAGCGGTGATGTCCTGTCCCTTGGTGGTCTGTTTCAGCGACAGCGCGACAAGGCGCAGCACCTGATCGCCGGTGAGGTGACCATAGTTGTCGTTGAAAGACTTGAAATGGTCGATGTCGAGCATCAGCAGCGATAGCGGTTCGCCGCTCTCGGCCGCATGCGACACTGCGTTTTCGATGGCGCGGTCGAAGAACTTGCGATTCCCGAGTGAGGTGAGGGGATCGGTCAGGCTTTCGTTACGAATGGCTTCCAGGCTGTGCTGGAGATTGCTGATCTGCTGCTTGGACGTGGCAAGACGTCCTTCGAGCGCCTTGTTCGTTTCCTGCATATCGCGTGTCGAAGCGACGAGCGCCTCGATCACGGTTTTAAGTTGTTCGCGATCCTTGGCGCCGGACAGGCTTTTGGTCGCGCCTTCGAGGCTGCGCCCGAAAGTGGAGGTCATTCCCAGCGCGTCGGTGATGAGATTCATCACGTCGTCGATTTCATTGATGACGCGCGTGCCGACCGTATCGATACGCTCGGTGGTCCGGTTCTGTGACAGGTAGGTTTCGTAGATCTGTTCGAGATCGGCTTCGGTCAACTTGCCGTTGCGGCCCAGTGTCTCGTTGATGATCTTGTTGAGCGCGGCGTTGTAACCGGTCGCGTAAATGTACCAGATCTCGTAATTGCGAGGCACTGCATTCTGACGCAAGGATCTGATCTGACCCAAAGCGACTTCGGCGAACGCCATAGTGCGTTCGTATTCTTCCAGCAGGCCAATCACGTTCCGTGCCCTTCAAGGCGAGCTTCTGCCCGCCCTTTTTAACGAAATGGCTAAAAATATCGAGGTCACGGTAAGGGATGAGAATGAATGACCCGTAAACGATACAATCGTCAGGCGGGTCAATCGGTTGGCATTAGCCGCGGGCGCGGACTGGCCGCAGCAGAAATGCCGGCAAATGCGAGTGATCGCCGGGCTCGGCATGCTGCTCGCGCGCGACCGGAGGCATGGCGCGTCCGATTGAAGGGGCCTGAGACTGCGCGGGCTTTTCGGCTGCCTGAGGCTTCCGCTCCGCCCCTTCCGGCTTCCGGGACTTGTTGCGGCCACCGCGGGTCCGCTGGGAATCGCGGCGGGGTTTGCGCTCTTCCGGCGCACGGTCGGCGTGCTGTTCGCGGGCAGGCGACGATGAAGCTTCGCTGCCTGCAACAAGTGTGACTTCGTCGCGGGCAATGGGTTGGCCGATCAGCTTTTCGATGGCGGCAACCGACTTTTGATCGGCGGGGCTGACAATCGAAATTGCGGTGCCGAGGCGTCCGGCGCGTCCGGTGCGTCCGATGCGGTGGACGTAGTCATCCGGATGATGGGGAACGTCGAAATTGAAGACATGGCTGACTTCGGGAATGTCGAGGCCGCGGGCGGCGACATCGGAGGCCACCAGCAAGGGAAGCTCGCCCTTGCGGAATTGGTCGAGCGAGGCGGTTCGGGCCGACTGATCCATATCGCCATGGAGGGCGCCGACGCTGAAGCCGTGCTTCTGCAGCGACTTATAAACGACCGCGACATCGCGCTTGCGGTTGCAGAAGATAATCGCGTTCTTGAGATCCTTGGCGTCGCGCAGCAACTGCCGGAGCATCTCGCGCTTTTCGTGCGGCTCGCGGCCGACGCTGACCTGCGACTGGGTAACCGTGGTCGCGGTGGAAGCGGGCTTCGAGACTTCGACCTTCTCCGGATTGTGCAGGAAAGTCTCGGTGATGCGGCGGATTTCCGGCGGCATGGTCGCCGTGAAGAACAGGGTTTGCCGCGTGAATGGCACCAGCTTGCAGATGCGTTCGATGTCGGGAATGAAGCCCATGTCGAGCATCCGGTCGGCTTCGTCGATCACCAGCAGTTCAACGCCGGTGAGAAGCAGGCCGCCGCGCTCGGTATGATCGAGCAACCGGCCCGGTGTGGCGATCAATACGTCTACGCCGCGCATGAGCTTGGTATCCTGATCGCCGAACGAAACGCCGCCGATCAACAGCGCCACATTGAGCTTCTGGCCGGCGCCGTATTTGTCGAAGTTTTCCTTCACCTGGGCTGCGAGTTCGCGCGTAGGTTCCAGGATCAGGGTGCGCGGCATCCGCGCGCGGGCCCGGCCCTTTTCCAGCAGCGTAAGCATCGGAAGCACGAAGGCGGCGGTTTTGCCGGTGCCGGTCTGGGCGATGCCGAGGACGTCCTTGCGGGCAAGGACGTGGGGGATCGCTTGTTCCTGAATGGGGGTAGGGGTGGTGTAACCGGTAGCCGCAACAGCGGCGAGAACCTTGTCGGACAGGCCGAGATTGGAAAAAGACATTGAGCCTCGAGTCGAAATCGCCGTTCGGACTCTGGAAATTTCTGTCGCGCTCACCCCGGAACGGCACGCTTTAAGGGCACGGGGAGGAGATATTTGCCGACAGGCGGCTAGCCAGAAAATCGCGTCTCGATTCTGACCGCGTTGCAGCGGAACATAGGCCTGAAACGGCGAAAGTCAATGAATTTGAGGGTAAAAACCGCGAAAAACCTTAATACGACAACAAGTTGAAGGACTTTCCGCCGCTTGGCGGACGAGCGTGAACCGCCTTCTTGTCACCGGCGACTATGACATAATAGCTGCCGAAACCGGGCGTTGTCCGCTGACGGTTGAGGGGACACGACGATGGCGTTTCGGATCAGGACATTGCTGCTGCTTGGCCTCGGTATGCTCGCGACGGCGCTCGTTGCGCCCGCGCATGCGGAGAAGCGGGTGGCACTGGTGATCGGCAACAACGATTACCGCAACGTGCCCCGGCTGCAAAAAGCGGTGAACGACGCGCGCGCGATGACCGATACGCTGAAGCAACTCGGCTTCAATGTGCTGTTCGCCGAAAATCAGACCCGCAAGGCTTTCAGCGAAACCATGCTGGCGTTCGACAAGATCGTCGAGCCGGGCGATACGGCGTTTTTCTTTTTCGCCGGACATGGATTCGAGATCAACGGCCAGAATTATCTGCTGCCGACTGACATTGCGGCGGTCACGCAAGGTCAGGAAGAATTGATCCGCGATGGGGCGTTCGCGGCCGAGCGGGTGATTTCGCGGCTTCAGGCCCGTGGCGCGAGAACCTCGATCTTCGTCTTCGATGCCTGCCGCAACAATCCCTTCGAGGCGACGGGCACACGCGCCCTTGGCGGCAGCGGAGGTCTTGCGCCGATCTCGCCGCCGGAAGGCGTGTTCGTGATCTTTTCCGCAGGGGCAAAACAGACCGCGCTGGACCGCCTGAACGATAACGATCCCAATCCAAATTCGGTGTTCACCCGCAGCTTCGTGCGTGAACTGGCGCAACCGGGACTCAATCTGGTGCAGATCGCCAAGCGGACCCAGTCCGACGTTCGCAAAATGACGGTCGCTGCCAACCGGATGCAGACGCCCGCCTACTACGATCAGATCGTCGGTGATTTTGTTTTGAAGCCTGCCAAGGATAGCGACCGCGCGATAGCTGTCGAACCGCAGGTGCAGGTGGCAGCGCTGCCGGTGCAGCCGACGCCGCCGATTGTGATCGACAACGGCAATGCGCCGATCGCGAGTTTCATGCGCCACAATGGCGGCTGGTCGATTGCGTTCTCTCTCGCCGATCCAGCGCTGGCGATTTCCTGGCGGCTCGGGGAGAGCGGTGAATTCAAGGAAACCGGATTCACCGATGCGCTCGATCCGCGCACGCGGCGGCGTATGCCAAATCCCTCCATCGAGCTGCCGAACGATGCGCCGGCGGCCACGATTCAAGTGCGTTACGTCGACCCGACCGGCCAGATGCAGGGACCGTTCCCGATCAAGTTCGATCCTGAGGCGGCACTCATCGCCAGTCATCGCAAGCTGCTGGATATGACATCCAACAGCTGGCTTTCGTTTGGCGGCTACAGCGGCCCGCTGGTTTACTATTCGCAGATTCTGTCGTTTCGCTGCGCGGTGCGTGAAATGCGCATCGGCATCGACACGACGGTGCCGAACCAGGTCGTCAAAATTCCGCCGTGCAATCCGAAAGATCCGTCGGCCATTCCGGAAAACGCCGCGTCGTATATGAAGATTCCGCCCGCGACAAAATCCATTTCAGTCGAGTTGACCTATCAGGACGGCAGTCTTTCGGAGATCAAGAACTTCCGGCGCTAGGGGCTGCCGTTCGCGGCATTCGCTCGAAACTTGCTTCTCACTGCACGGAGTAACCGCCGTCTACCGGGATCGCGGTGCCGGTGACAAAGTCGGATGCGGATGATGCGAGAAACACCGCAGCGCCGGCCATGTCGTCAATGGTGCCCCAGCGCTTTGCCGGTGTCCTGTTCAGGACATTGTCGTTGAGCCCCGGAATCTGCGCGCGTGCATCCTGGGTGAGGGCCGTGTCGATCCAGCCCGGCAGGATCGCGTTGGCCTGAATGTTGTCGGCGGCCCACGACAGCGCGATCGACTTGGTGAACTGCACGATGCCGCCTTTGCTCGCGGCATAAGCGGGAGCAAAGCTGGCGCCGAAAATCGACATCATCGAACCGATGTTGATGATCTTGCCGCCGCCGATTTGCTTCATCGCAGGATAGGCGGCCTTTGAGCAGAGGAATGCGCTGGTGAGATTGGTGTCGATCACGGTGTGCCAGTCGTCCTCACTGAGAAGATGGGCCGGGTGGCGGACACTCATTCCTGCATTGTTGATGAGAATGTCGAGACGGCCGAATGCTTTCAGTGTTGCCTCGACCATGCCGGCGACCGCGGTCTTGTCGGTGACGTCGACGG
>CALRLJ020000186.1:0-7347 GCA_943368635.1 Sediminibacterium ginsengisoli
TACGGGGAATGCTTCCCGTAGACCGCCTCCAGAACCCTCACAGACATCCCAAGGCTACCTGCGGCCTCCCAGCTATCGATCCCGGCCTGCATCATCCACGTCGCCTTAGTGTGCCGCAGGGTGTGTGGCGAGACTCGCTTGAGCTTAGCATCCTTGCTGGCCTGCGCCCACGAGCGCCGCAGTTTCTTGATCGGTAGACCGTCGTAATGGATGACATGGGCCACGAGCTGATTGGAGATTTTCTCAACATGGCGACGCTCGGCGGTGGCGTTCTTTCAGGCGTGGCAGGTGCCGGCACAACGCAGATGAACATCAACACCGGCTCCGCTTCCGGGAGTTCAAATCTTACGGAAGGCAATTTCACCAACAGCACGATTCTGGCAGGAACGGTTACTTATTCGCTCGTGCCATAGAAGGGGCGACCGCGTTGGCCGATTGGGATTCGGGTATTGAAGGTCGCGCATAGCGCGCTTTGACCAATGCTTGCATTGGCAGTTCAAACCAGAAATGTGCTGCTGCGCTGATTGCGATGACGCTCACGGTGTAGGCAGCGAACAGGAGCGGGCTGGACGCTGATAGTGTGATCCCGAGCACACCAGCGACGAGCAGCATCACCATTTGAATGGGAATGTGGACAAGATAAACCGCGTAGGAGATCTGTCCGAGAAACACGAACGGCCTCGCGGCGATCACCTTTCCGACAGTTTCGACCGTGAGCGATATAATAAGGATGGCCGGGAAAATTATGGTGATTGCGGTTAGGTGAATTCCTCCTTCGCGCCACGGAAATGCGGCGATGCCCAGAGCCAACGAAGATGCGACAAGTAACGCAAGGCTGCCAACGGCGGCGGTTAACAGTTCTCTCCGCAGTCCATTCCGCAGCGCCTCGGCGATCATTGCCCCAATGAAGAAACCGGCAATTCCGCGTCCAACCGAAGAATTTAGAATTCCCGAATGAGCGGCAGATCGGATCAAAAATAGGCCGACGAGCACAAGGGTAGGCGCGAGCAGCCAGAAGTATCGTTTGTTCAGTGCCACAAAAAAGAAAATCAAATAGCACACGGCCTCAACTGAAAGGCTCCAAGCCGGGAAGTTGAATGAATGGCCCGCCTCAAGTCCGAGCGATTGGGCAAACGCGAGATTGAGTACGAAATGAAAAGCGTCGTTGTTCTGAGATAGGAGCGGCCAAGAGCCGAAGCGAAAATAAAACGACCAAACAATTGCGGCCGTTATCAGCAGAGTAGCCAGATACAACGGATAGAGCCGGGCAACGCGCGCGACGAGGAAGTCTCGACCGGACACGTGCCCACCTCCGATCCGATGCAGATACTTGGCCGCGAAAATGTAGCCGCTGAGAAGAAAGAACAGATCGACGCCGAGGTGGCCGTACTGCTGTAGCCAAACTATCGGGCGCTGCATCATCCATTGAAGATGGATCAGGTTGTCGGCCTCGAGAGAGAAGTGCCGAAAGTGAAAGAAGATAGCCACTATGATGGCGGCAACTCCGCGTAACCCGTCGAGTGCGCCGATGCGACCGAAATTCGTGCTCATAATGCGCATCTATCCTTGACCAAAATTCCTGAAGAATCTGCCTTGGCGCTATTGCGTCCCTTCAGACTGTCACATCTCGCGCGACTTACCAAGATTCGACCGAGCCAGCTGCGATGGCGCGGCTCGCGAACCTATGGAGCTAAGAGAATGAAGGCATTTTTCGATAAGCTTTCCGCGCCTTTGGAGGGGACCGCCGATCAGATCGAGGCGAGGCCGAAGGTGGTGTGGTTCTTACCGGCACCACATCGGCGCACGCTACGACGTGCTGCCGATGCTTCAGTTGCGGATGCGGGGCTGATCTTGGATTGGAGCGGCGTGCATCGCTCGTCCTAACGCTTTGTCAGCGTAACCTGCGACTGCGTCAGACGACACGGCTTGCTTCCGGCGCAATCGGCGAGGGTGAGCACCTTCGCGTCGCGAACAAGATGCTCCTTGGTATTCTCGGAGCGGTTCGGCGTCAGCACTGTCATCGCAGTGCGCAGCGAATCTGCGATGTCCTCGTTCGCCTTGGTGTCGTTCCTGTCGGTGAGGATCGCGACGTCGATAATGTCGTGATTACGTGCGTCGATGTCGACGAACACCAGCCCGATTGGCAGCGGCGCGAGGGCGACATTGTCGAACTTGCAGGTCCATGCGTTCTGGCACATCGATAGCAGGCGGCGTCCCTGTGGCTTCCACAGACATTCCGGCTTTGCATTCGCGCGCACGACGCAAACTGCGATGTCGGGCGCAGCGTTGAGATTGAGTTTCGAATTGCCGAGCCTTGGCACGCCGTCCCAGGGGCTGCCGTTGGTCTTTGTGGCGTCGGCTGTCACTGTGATGTCAAAGCGTTGCTCTTGTGCCTGTGCGCCCAGCGGCACGAGAAGCGCAAGAACAAGGACTGCGCCGACGCGATTCAAAATCCGGATCAAGCTCGCTCCTCCCATATCGTCGCAAGATGCACGATGGTCCGCACCGCGCTCTCCATGTCCTGAACACTGACCCATTCGAGGCGCGAATGAAACGCGTGTTCGCCTGCGAAAATGTTCGGGCAGGGGAGTCCCATGAAGGAGAGCCGCGATCCGTCGGTGCCGCCGCGGATGCTGCTGAGGACCGGCTGGAGGCCTGCGCGATCGATCGCTTCCAGGGCGTGCTCGACCACCTCCGGATGGCGGTCGAGAACCTCCTTCATGTTGCGATACTGCTGCTTGACCTCGAACGTGTAGGATGAGTGCGGAAAGTCCTTCATCACGCCGCGCACGATGTCCTCAAGCAACGCTTCCTTGTCCTTCAGGCCCTGTTCGGTGAAGTCGCGAACGATCAGCGAGAGCGTCGCACTGTCGAGGCCACCCTCGAGGCCGACTGGATGGAGAAAGCCTTCGCGGCCTTCGGTGGTCTCCGGCGCAAGCTCTTTCGGCAGCCGGTCGACGATGCGGGACGCGATCTTGAGTGCGTGCTCCATTCTTCCCTTGGCGAAGCCCGGATGAATGCTGACGCCCTGAATGGCAATGGTCACGCCGTCCGCCGAGAACGTCTCGTCTTCGAGATGGCCCGCGCTTTCGCCGTCGATGGTGTAGCCGAAGGCCGCGCCGAGTTTCTTCAGATCGACCTTGTCCGCTCCGCGGCCGATTTCCTCATCCGGCGTGAACAGGATCTTGATGGTGCCGTGTTTGATCTGCGGATTGGCGATCAGGATTTGCGCCGCATCCATGATTTCGGCGACGCCCGCCTTGTTGTCCGCTCCGAGCAGGGTCGTGCCGTCGGTGGTGACGATGTCGCTGCCGATCTGATGGGCGAGCGCAGGATTGTCGATGACGCGGATCACCTGCGTTGGATCGGCGAGCAGCACGATGTCGCCGCCGCGATAGTTCTTGACGATTTGCGGTTTGACGTTGGTGCCGGTGCAGTCCGGCGAGGTGTCCATGTGCGAGCAGAAGCAGATCACCGGAACGGTCTTGTCGGTGTTCGACGGGATGGTGGCGTAGACGTAACCGTGCTCGTCGAGATGCGCGTCGGCAAGGCCAAGGTCGCGCAGTTCCTGGGCGAGCAGGCGGCCGAGGTCTTTCTGCTTTTCGGTGGAGGGGCAGGTGGGTGACGACGCATCCGACTGCGTATCGATTCGCACGTAGCGCAGGAAACGGTCGAGGACGGTGTGGGTGAATTTGATCGGGATCATACGGCCATCATATCCATCGTCGCGGTGGAAAGCGATTTTAGGCGACGATGAACTTAAGCCAAAGAAAAACGCCATCCCGGCGGACCGGAATGGCGTTGGGCCTTTCAGTCGGAAGTGCCGGTGTTAGACGGCTTCCTTCAATTCCTTGGCTGCGCGGAAGGCAACCTTCTTGCTCGCCTTGATCTGGATCGCTTCGCCCGTTGCCGGGTTGCGGCCCATGCGGGCGGCGCGCTTGCGCACCTGAAGGATGCCGAGGCCGACGATACGGATACGCTCACCCTTCTTGAGGTGCTTGGTAATCATGGTGACGAGATCGCCGAGAATGGTTTCGGCGGCCTTCTTCGACAACTCGTGTTCTTCGGCCAGTGCTGCGGCAAGGTGCTTCAGGGTAACGGTCGCTGGGGTCGCTGCTTTCTTCGCCATGTTTGGCTCTCCTCGTGGATACTAGGCTGTAGAACTATCGATAAATCAGGGCTTATTTGATTCGGGGGCATTCTGACTACGAGTTTTGCCTATAAATAGCGCCTTATTTGCATCGGCGAGCAAAAGAACCCTTGCAAACAAGGGGATTCCGGTCATCGCAACGCGAAAATCATCGGGCCGAGCTGGATACCCGCTCAAACGCGAACATCATCGTTATCCGGAACGGATCATGAGAGCTTCGGAAGTCTTTGTTTTTAATGGGTAATCTGGCGCGAGAGACGGGGCTCGAACCCGCGACCTCCGGCGTGACAGGCCGGCGCTCTAACCAACTGAGCTACTCCCGCAGGACCGCGAAGCGATCTGCACAGGAGGTGGGACTTAAAGGGGTGAACATACCAAGTCAAGGTGCGCGTCGCGCCTGTTCCACTCCGGCGCAAAACACTCATGGCTGTCGCGATCGAGCGCTTTGGCGGTCGGCCCGACCTGCTGTATTGCTTGGCTTGCGTTCACTCCGGGCGCCAAGAATTCCACCCCAATAACGCAAGTCAGGCGAGGACACCTCAGCATGTCGACCACCAGAACCGGGACCAACAGAAAGTACAGACTGGCCGTGATTCCCGGCGACGGCATTGGCAAGGAAGTCGTTCCCGAGGGCCTGCGGGTGCTGGAGGCGGCGGCCAAGAAGTTCAATTTTGAACTGCAGCTCGACAGCTTCGATTTTGCCTCGTGCGACTATTACCAGAAGCACGGCAAGATGATGCCGGACGACTGGAAGGCCCAGATCGGCGGCCACGACGCGATCTTCTTCGGTGCGGTCGGCATGCCGTCGATCCTGCCGGACCACATCTCATTATGGGGCTCGCTGATCCAGTTTCGCCGGGAGTTCGACCAATACGTCAACCTGCGTCCGGTGCGTCTGATGCCCGGTGTGAAGTCGCCGCTGGCGGGGCGAAAGCCCGGCGACATTGACTTTTTCGTCGTCCGCGAAAACACCGAGGGCGAGTATTCGTCGATCGGCGGGCGCATGTTCCCGAACACGGACCGCGAGGTGGTGATTCAGGAAACGGTGATGTCACGCACCGGCGTCGACAGGATTCTCAAGTTTGCCTTTGAACTCGCGCAAAGCCGCCCCAAGAAGCACCTGACATCCGCAACCAAGTCGAACGGTATCTCGATCACGATGCCTTATTGGGACGAGCGGGTCGAGGAAATGGCCAAGAATTATCCCGGCCTGAAATGGGACAAGTATCATATCGATATTCTGGCTGCGAACTTCGTGCTGCACCCTGACTGGTTCGACGTCGTGGTCGGCTCTAACCTGTTCGGGGACATCCTGTCCGACCTCGGCCCGGCCTGCACCGGCACCATCGGGATCGCCCCCTCGGGCAGCCTCAATCCGGAACGCAAGTTTCCATCGCTGTTCGAGCCGGTGCACGGGTCCGCGCCGGACATTGCCGGGCAGGGCATTGCCAATCCCGTCGGCCAGATCTGGTCGGCGGCGATGATGCTGGATCACCTTGGCGAGCCGGAAGCCGGCAAGGCGATTGTGACGGCCATCGAGGCCATTCTGGCCGACGAAAAGCTGCGGACGCGGGATCTCGGCGGCAAGGCCGATACGGTTGCATGCGGCAAGGAAATCGCCCGCGCTTTGGCCTGACGGCTTCAGTTGGCCTGGTCCAATTTTTCGCTTGTTTATCGGATCGGGCGGCGCGTTCTTAGTCTTTAGTTCCAGAGGTCATGCCCCTTCAGACCGGAGCTTTGCTGCGCGCGGGCTGCATGGCGCTATGACGAAATGGCGAAGAACCTGAGCAATAAAAATAGCTTGTCTTGCCCTGCGTGTTGCGCTGCGCTATCCCTCAGAACCATTCCAATGTTCCGCGAATCTCCGGGACAAAGCCGACAGCATAAGGGTCGCCGATGGGCGGAATTCTGCAGAACTATCTGCCACTTGTGGTGTTTATCGGAGTAGCGACCGTTATCGGTCTCGCGCTCTTGGTTGCGCCCTTCATCGTCGCCTATCAGCAACCCGATCCGGAAAAGCTTTCGGCTTACGAGTGCGGCTTCAACGCGTTCGATGACGCACGCATGAAATTCGACGTCCGGTTTTATCTCGTTGCCATTCTCTTCATCATCTTCGATCTGGAAGTCGCCTTCTTGTTTCCGTGGGCGGTGGCGTTCGGCAAACTCGGCCTGGCTGGATTCTGGTCAATGATGGTGTTCCTCGGCGTGCTGACCATCGGCTTTGCCTACGAATGGAAGAAAGGAGCGCTGGAATGGGATTGAGTCCGAACACGGCGCCTTCGATCATGCAGCCCGCTGTCTCGCAGGCATCGACAGGAATTTTGGATCCGCGCACCGGTCAGCCGGTCGGCGCGGACGACCGTTATTTTCTCGAGATCAACAGCGAGTTGTCCGACAAAGGCTTCTTTGTTGCCGCAACCGACGACCTGATCACCTGGGCGCGTACCGGCTCGCTGATGTGGATGACCTTCGGCCTCGCGTGCTGCGCAGTCGAGATGATGCAGGTCTCGATGCCGCGCTATGACGTCGAGCGCTTCGGATTTGCGCCGCGCGCCTCACCGCGCCAGTCGGACGTGATGATCGTTGCCGGCACGCTGACCAACAAAATGGCGCCTGCGCTGCGCAAGGTCTACGACCAGATGCCCGAGCCGCGCTACGTGATCTCGATGGGATCGTGCGCCAACGGCGGCGGCTACTATCACTATTCCTATTCGGTGGTGCGCGGTTGCGACCGCATCGTGCCCGTCGATATTTATGTTCCGGGTTGTCCTCCGACCGCAGAGGCGCTGCTTTACGGCGTGCTGCTGTTGCAGAAAAAGATCCGGCGCACCGGAACGATTGAACGGTAATCGCACATGGACGACGCGAAACTCGACGCTCTTGGTCAGACGATTGTTGCCGCGCTTGCCGGTGCAGCAAGGGGCCATTCGGTTGCGTTCAATCAGCTCACGATCTCGGTCGATCTGGCAAAGATCGTCGATGTCGTTCGCGTCCTGAAGACCGATCCCCGGTTCCGGTTCGTGAACTTCACCGACGTCACGGCGGTGGATTATCCCGGCCGCGAGAACCGCTTCGACGTGATCTATCATCTGATGTCGCCGGTGCTGAACGAGCGCGTCCGCCTGCGCGGAGAGGCGAGTGAGACCACGCAGGTGCCGTCGATCATCAGCGTGTTTCCGGGCGCGGACTGGTTCGAG
>CALRLJ020000187.1:0-7307 GCA_943368635.1 Sediminibacterium ginsengisoli
CTCTATCTGAACTTCACCGCGACTGAAAAAGATCGTGCGGTTCTCAATGTCGGTCAGACCGTCCGCATTATTGTGGACGCCTATCCCGGCCGCACTTTCGAAGGCAAGATCACCACCATCGAACCGCAGATCAGTGCCGATACCCGCAACGTGAGGATACAGGCCACGCTCGCAAATCCAGATCGGATCTTGCAGCCCGGCATGTTCGCAACCACCACGGTTGAGCTTCCGCCGAAGCCTGCTGTGGTCACGGTGCCTGAAACAGCCGTCGACTACACTCTCTATGGTGATTCCGTCTGGCTCATCACGGAAACGAAGGACAAGGACGGCAAGGCTTCTCTGAAGACCGACCGGACGTTCGTCAAAACCGGTGCACGCGTTCATGGCCGGGTTGTCATCACAAGTGGCGTGAAACCCGGCGACCGCGTTGTCGCCGTCGGGCAGCTCAAGCTTCAGTCCGGCTCGGCTGTTGCGATCTCGTCCGATCCGCCGCCGCCAATTCCCGCGCAGCCGCCGCGCAACTGATTTTTGAACGGAGCGCCACTCATGGCCTTCACTGATATCTTCATCAAGCGGCCGATTCTGTCGCTTGTCGTCAGCCTCCTGATCCTGTTGATCGGCTTCAAGGCGGCGACCAGCCTCGGCATTCGTCAGTATCCGAAACTGTCGAACACCGTCGTCACCATTACGACGTCGTATCCCGGCGCGTCACCCGACCTGATGCAGGGCTTCATCACCCAGCCGATCGAGCAGGCGGTGGCATCGGCGGAAGGCGTCGATTACATCACGTCGTCGTCGGTGCAGGGCACCAGCACGATCTCGGTTTATATCAAGCTCAACGTCGACCCGAATTCGGCGCTGACCGAAGTCAGTTCGAAGGTCAGCTCGGTTCGTTATTTGATCCCGCGCGAATCCAACGATCCCGTCATCACCAAATCGACCGGCCAGACAACGGCGGTGATGTATCTCGGTTTCGCCAGCGACGAGCTGAATGGACCGCAGATTTCCGACTACCTTGCCCGCGTGATCCAGCCGATCCTGTCGACGGTCGATGGCGTTGCATCTGCGGATATTCTCGGTGCGCAGACGCTGGCGACCCGAATCTGGCTCGATCCGGCCCGCATGGCCGGGCGCAATGTGTCGCCGGACGATGTCGCCGCCGCAATCAGGGCGAATAACTTCCAGGCCGCCGCCGGCCAGTCCAAAGGGTATTTCATCGTCTCCAACGTGACGACCAATACCGATTTGACCAGCATCGATCAGTTCAAGCGAATGACCGTAAAGGCCAAGGATGGTGGTTTCGTCCGGCTTGAGGATATCGCGGTGGTCGAACTCGGTGCCCAAAGTACCGATTCCAGCGTGTCGCTCAGTGGCCAGCAGGCGATTTTCATCGGCGTTCAATCGACGCCGCAGGGCAATCCGCTCAACATTGTGAAGGGCGTACGCGCGCTGTTCCCGGAGATCGAGCGCAACTTGCCGCCATCGTTGAAAATGCGGGTGGCATACGATTCGACCAAGTTTATTCAGTCGTCGATCGATGAAGTGCGCAACACTCTGGGCGAGGCGGTTATCATCGTTGTGATCGTGATCTTCCTGTTCCTCGCCTCGCTGCGCTCGGTCATCATCCCGGTGGTCACCATTCCGTTGTCGCTGGTCGGCGCCTGCATTCTGATGTTGTCGATGGGCTTCACACTGAACCTTCTGACGCTGCTGGCGATGGTTCTTGCCATCGGACTTGTGGTCGATGACGCCATCGTCGTCGTCGAAAACATTCACCGGCATCTGGAGGAGGGCAAATCGCCCGTCGAAGCCTCTTTGATCGGTGCGCGCGAAATCGTGGGGCCGGTCATTTCCATGACCATCACGCTCGCGGCAGTTTACGCGCCGATCGGCTTCCTCGGCGGATTGACCGGCGCGCTGTTCCGCGAGTTCGCATTTACGCTCGCTGGTGCCGTGATTATTTCGGGTGTCGTGGCGCTCACACTATCGCCGATGATGTGCTCGGTGCTGCTCAAGAGTGGCGGCGATCATGGCCGCTTTGCCAAGGCCGTCGATAACGTGTTCGGCAAAGTCACGCGCTGGTACGGGCGTCAGCTTGACCGGTCACTGGATTATCGGCCTATCACGGCCATTTTCGCCGCGGTGATCCTGTTCCTTGTCGGCTTCATGTACATGAACACCAGTAAGGAACTGGCGCCGGAGGAAGATCAGGGCATTCTCTTCTCGGTGACCAAGGCACCGCAATATGCCAACATCGACTACAGCAACTATTACGGGAAGAAGCTCGACAAGGCCTTCGCAAGTTTCCCTGAAACAGATCTGCGCTTCATCATCAACGGCACGGCCGGTCCTGCCAACGGCATCGCCGGCATGATCCTGAAGCCGTGGGATGAACGCAAACGGTCTTCGCTTGCGTTGAAGCCACTGGTTCAAGCCGAGCTGAGCAAGATCGAAGGGGTCAACGCGTTTGCGTTCAACCTGCCGCCGCTGCCGGGCGGGCCGGGCGGCTTGCCGGTGCAGATGGTGATCAGCACCACCAGTGGATTCCAGGCTGTGTTCGAACAGATGGACAAGCTGAAGAAGGCGGCCCGCGAGAGCGGTCTCTTCATCGTGGCTGACAGCGACCTTGCGTTCAATCAGCCGGTCGTCCGCGTTAACGTGGATCGGTCGAAAGCCAACGATCTCGGGATCAACATGTCCGCGGTCGGCTCCACGCTGTCGACGCTGTTGGGTGGCAACTATACCAATCGCTTCAATCTGGAAGGGCGCTCCTATCAGGTGATCCCGCAAGTCCCGCGCGATCTTCGACTGTCGCCGGAATCGCTCGAGAAGTATTACGTCGCGACAACGGGCGGCCGGCAGGTTCCGCTGTCGACCATTGTCAGCATTGAGACCAAGACCAACCCGAACTCGCTGACGCATTTCAATCAGCTCAATTCGGCGACGTTCCAGGCGGTACCGATGCCGGGCGTCACGGTCGGCAAGGCCGTCGAGTTTCTTGAGGAGCAGGCCAAGCAGCTACCGGCGGGCTTCAGCCACAACTTCCTCGCGGATGCCCGGCAATACGTACAGGAAGGTAACCAGCTTGCGGTCACCTTCGTGTTCGCGCTCATCATCATCTTCCTGGTGCTGGCCGCGCAGTTTGAAAGCCTTCGCGATCCGCTCGTCATCCTGATCTCGGTGCCGATGGCGATCTCGGGCGCGTTGATCCCGCTGTTCTTCGGACTTGCGACGATCAACATCTACACGCAGGTCGGCCTCGTGACTCTGATCGGACTGATCAGCAAGCACGGCATCCTGATGGTGGAGTTCGCCAACGAGCTTCAGTTGAAGGAAGGTCTGGATCGCCGCACGGCTATCGAGCACGCCGCGCGGGTCCGGTTGCGGCCGATCCTGATGACCACGGCGGCGATGGTCGCCGGCCTGCTGCCGTTGCTGACGGCCAGCGGCGCGGGTGCTGCCAGCCGCTTCTCGATCGGTCTGGTCGTCGTGGCCGGCATGTCGATCGGCACGCTGTTTACGTTGTTCGTGCTGCCTGCGGTTTACACCATGATCGCGACCGATCACCGGGCGGCGGCGGATTCCGAGCGCGCCAAGGACATCGAGAA
This sequence comes from Sediminibacterium ginsengisoli, assembly GCA_943368635.1. GTDB lineage: Bacteria > Pseudomonadota > Alphaproteobacteria > Rhizobiales > Xanthobacteraceae > Afipia. The sequence continues at coordinate 3,609 of CALRLJ020000187.1, forward strand.
GTACGAACTCAGCCTGACTTGATACGCTGATGTGAATATCGCGGCGATTGTACGCTTCCTTCGCGGGAGTGTATGATCGCCGCGATCATGCTGACCGTTCGCAACCTCATCAAATCCTATTCCACGTCGGAGGAGCAGCTTGCGGTTTTGCGCGGCGTCGATCTGGCGCTGGCCGCAGGCGAGAGCGTGGCGCTCACCGGTGAATCCGGCAGCGGTAAGAGCACCCTTCTTCATCTGATCGCGGGTCTCGACAAAGCCGACAGCGGCGAAATCTGGCTCGACGGCACGTTGGTCTCCGGCTTGTCCGACAGCGACCGTGCCGCCATGCGGCGCGACCGGCTCGGTCTCGTATTTCAGCAGTTCAATCTGATCCCGAGCCTTCAGGTCGGCGACAATCTTGCATTTCAGGCGCGCATTGCCGGTCGGCACGATCCGGCATGGCAGGATGAATTGGTGCAGCGCCTTGGGCTGGGCGCGCTGCTCGATCGCTATCCCGAACAACTGTCCGGCGGGCAGCAGCAGCGGGTCGCTATCGGGCGCGCGCTGGCCATCAAGCCGCTGGTGCTGCTGGCCGATGAGCCGACCGGAAACCTCGATGAGAAAACCGCCGACGATGTACTGGCGCTAGCACGCGATCTGGTGGCGCGTACCGGCTGCGGCTTTCTGATGGTGACGCACAGTGAGCGGCTCGCAGCGACACTTGATCGGCGCATCCATCTCACGGCGGGGCGGATCGCATGACGCGTCCGCTGTGGATTCTCGTGGGTCTCTTGAGCCACTGGAAGCGGCACCGGATGCAACTCGCCACCCTGTTGATCGGATTGATTTCAGCCACCGCGCTGTGGAGCGGGGTGCAGGCGCTCAACCAGCAGGCGCGTAGCAGTTACGACCGCGCGGCCGCGACCTTCGGTGGCGCCAATACCGCGATGCTGGTCGGGCAAAACAGTCCGTCGTTCCCGCAACAACTCTTTATCGATCTGCGCCGCGCCAACTGGCCGGTGTCGCCGGTGGTGGAAGGCCGCATCGTGATCGGGGGCAGGGCATTTCGGCTGCTCGGTATCGAACCGGTGTCCCTCCCTGCGGGCGCGGGGGCCGCACCCGATATAGGCCAGGCGAATTTGCAGGCGTTCCTGATGCCGCCGGGGCAAACGCTGGTTGCGCCGGAAACGCGGGTGGATTTGAAGCTGCCCGAAGGCGCTTCGCCGATGATCAGCGAGGGGTTGCCGCTGCCGCCATTGGCTGTGCAGAACAATCTCGCGCCGGGTGTGCTACTCGTCGATATAGGTATCGCGCAACGCATTTTGAAAATGCCGGATCAGGTGTCGCGGCTTCTGGTCGGCGAGGCGAGCGGCGGAAAGCGTCCGCCGCTCGAACAGGTTGTCGGGGATAAGCTGCGGCTGACGGAAGCAGGCGCGCCGAGCGATCTCGAACGGCTCACCAGCAGCTTTCATCTGAATTTGACGGCGTTCGGCCTGTTATCGTTCGTGGTCGGTCTTTTCATCGTTCATTCCGCAATTGGATTGGCATTCGAGCAACGGCTTCCAATGCTGCGGACCATGCGCGCCTGCGGCGTGTCGGCGCGCACGCTGACTGTGGTGCTGACGGCTGAACTGGTGTCGCTGGCAATCCTGTCCGGTAGTGTCGGTTTGATCTGCGGTTATGTGGTCGCGGCGTTTCTGCTGCCTGACGTTGCTGCCAGCCTGCGTGGACTGTATGGCGCGCAAATTCCCGGTCAGCTTTCGCTGAAGGCAAGCTGGTGGCTCTCGGGCCTCGGCATGAGCATTCTCGGCGCTTTGCTGGCCGCCGCCGCAGGACTTTATCGCGTCTATCGTCTTCCGGTTATGGCTGCGGCCCAACCCTACGCCTGGCAGCAGTCCCAACAGCGCTGGCTGAAGCGGCAGGGTTTTCTTGCGCTCGCTGTCCTGCTTGCCGGTGCCGGATGTTTTGCGCTCGGCGATTCCCTTGCATCGGGCTTTCTGGTGCTGGCGGGAATCCTGCTCGCTGCGGCGCTGTTGTTGCCTGTGCTGCTCGGCATGGTGCTGAGTTTTGGACAACGCGGCACGGTGTGGCCTTTGGTGAAATGGTTCTGGGCCGATAGCCGGCAGCAGTTGCCCGGATTGTCGCTGGCGCTGATGGCCTTGCTGCTTGCGCTGGCGGTGAATGTCGGGGTCGGCACCATGGTGCAGAGTTTTTCACGCACGTTCACGGACTGGCTCAATGACCGGCTGGCGGCGGAGGTTTATCTCAATGCCACCAGCGACGCGCAGGGTGCCGACATCGTAGCGTGGCTGCGGCAGCGTCCCGAAGTCGAAGCAATCCTGCCGGCATGGCGCACCGACGTGACGCTCGACACGCTTCCGGTTGAAGTTCTTGGATTTGCCGATCATGCAACCTATCGCGAGCGCTGGCCGTTGCTGCAATCGGTGCCAGGCGTCTGGGACAAGGTTCGTGCGGGGCAAGGCGCGCTGGTGAGCGAGCAACTGGCGCGGCGATTGAAAGTCGATCTCGGCGATCGCGTCATGCTGCCAGCGGCAACGGGGCCGTGGCAGGTCGAGGTGGCGGGTATTTATCCTGACTACGGCAATCCCAAAGGCCAGATCGGCATCGACATCGATGCGCTTGCGGCGCATTGGCCGCAGATTGCCCGGACGCGGTTTGGATTGCGGGTTCAGCCTGCGAACGTGCCGGAGCTTGTCGCTGCCATTCGCGATAAATTCGGACTTGATACCAGCCGGCTGCTGGATCAGGCGACGCTCAAGGCAGAGTCAACCCGCATTTTCAACCGCACCTTCTCGGTGACGTCGGCACTGAATGCCTTCACGCTCGGAGTTGCCGGAATAGCGCTGCTCACCAGCCTTCTGACACTCAGCAACAGCCGGTTGCCGCAACTGGCGCCGCTGTGGGCGCTCGGGCTGACGCGGCGGCGGCTCGCGGGGATCGAACTGCTGAAAACCAGGTCGGTGGCGTTCATCACGGCGTTGCTGGCGCTGCCGCTTGGAATTCTGGTGGCGTGGTGCCTAGTGGCAGTGGTGAACGTCAAGGCTTTCGGCTGGCGATTGCCGCTTCACGTTTTCCCGGCGCAATTGCTGGAACTGCTCGCGATTGCGATGCTGGCCGCGCTGCTCGCGACATGCCTGCCGATCCTGCGTCTGATCCGGCTGCAGCCCGCAGCCCTTGCGAAGATATTTGCCAATGAGCGCTAGCATTCATACCAGCCGCCGCGCTTTCATCGGTGGCGGCCTGTTCGCAGCGTTCAGCGGCAGGCTTGCACGCGCGCAGGGCTTCGCAGGGTTGGGCGGTGAGAGCGATGGATTTGCGGCTGTGGTGCCGGGCGAGGCGCTCGAATTTCCGCGGGATCACGGTCCGCATCCAGATTACCGCATCGAGTGGTGGTATCTCACAGCAAACTTGAAAGACACCAGCGGCGCGGAGTGGGGCGCGCAATGGACCTTGTTCCGGCAAGCCATCGCCCCCGGTGCGCAGCAGGACGGCTGGGCCAATCAGCAGATCTGGATGGGACATGCTGCCGTCACCAATGCGACCACGCATCGTTACGCCGAGAAGTTCGCGCGCGGCGGTGTGGGGCAGGCTGGCGCGGAAGCAAGACCGTTTCATGCGTGGATCGATTCCTGGGAAATGCGCGGGCTCGATGGCTTCGTCGCGCAGAACTTAGCACCCCTCGCAGTCTCGGCGGCGGGC
>CALRLJ020000188.1:0-7300 GCA_943368635.1 Sediminibacterium ginsengisoli
CCGATCCGGCTCTGGCTGCGGGGGCTGCGCGAACCCTGGCCGATCTGGGCCTTGCCAATGTGACGGTCACCACGGCTGTGGCGGCGGAGGGCGACAAGACCCACGCGCCATACGATGTCATCGTTCTGGATGGTGCCACGGAGGTGGAACCGCAAGGGCTGTACGAGCAGTTGAAGATGGGCGGGCGGCTTGTCGGGGTGTTCGCCACCAGCCAGCCGCCACGGGCCATGCTCGTCGCACGCTCGCCTGCGGATTTCGGCAGCCGGGTGCTTTTCGACGCCTCAGCGCCGGTTTTGGCGGGTCTGGAGCGCCGTCCGGCGTTCACTTTCTAGGACCGTTTTCCTTCGGATTGAGCAGGTGTGGCTACAATGTCCCAGCTGGACTGTTTCGGCGGGGCGGGGCTGCCGTGGGGTTTCACCGGCACCTAGCGATGCATAGACTATTGCGGGAAGGGCACAGCCCGACTCGGTTGCCCGGTCTGCGTGCGCCTGTTCCGGCGCGCAAAACCGGTTTGGGGACAGACTTGATGCAAGTTAAATATCGGATGAAGCTCGGTGCGGGCGTTGCTCTTGCCGCTCTCTTGATGGGTCAGGTCATGACGACTCCTGTCATGGCCGACACGATCGAGGCCGCACTGGTGCGCGCCTATCAGAACAATCCGCAGTTGAATGCGCAGCGCGCATCGGTTCGCGTCACGGACGAAAACGTGCCGCAGGCCTTGTCGGGCTACCGGCCGCGCGTCGCCGTGACCGCCAGCGCGGGAACGCAATACAGCGACAGTCAAACCAACACGCAGACCGGCGGCCGACTGAGCGAAATCGGTCTCCACGGCGTCAACGCGCCGCGTTCGGTGGGCGCAACCATCAGCCAGACGCTCTACAACGGCGGCCAAACCGGCAACCGCACCCGCGCGGCCGAGAGTCAGGTCTCCGCGGCGCGCGAAGGCCTGCGCGTGCTCGAGCAGACCGTGCTGTTCTCGGCTGCGACCGTTTACATGGATTACCTGCGCGACTCGGCGATTGTCGAAGTGCAGAAGAGCAACGTCCGCGTTCTCGAACAGACGCTCAAGCAGACCCGCGACCGCTTCAATGTCGGCGAAGTCACCCGCACCGACGTCGCGCAGTCCGAGGCGCAGCTTGCGGCCGGCAGGACGCAGCTTCTGACGGCGGAATCCAACCTGACGACGACGCGCGCGAATTTCCGCCGCATCATCGGCAACGATCCGGCCAACCTCGCGCCGGGTTCGCCCGTCGACCGCTTTTTGCCGAACACGCTGACCGGTGCGATCGATCGCGGTCTTCTGGAAAACCCGAACGTCACCGCCGCCATGTACGGCATCGACGTCAGCTTCCTCCAGGTGAAGGTCAACGAGGGCGCGCTGTTCCCGACCGTGACCCTTCAGGGCAGTGTGCAGCAGTCTTATGAAAGCACACTGAGCACCTACCGGGCGTTCGGTGCGTCCGCTGTCGCCCAGTTGAACGTCCCTGTTTATCAGGGCGGCGCGGAGTATTCGCTGATCCGCCAGTCGAAAGAAACGCTGGCGCAGCAGCGCCTCAATCTCGAACAGGTTCGCGACCAGACCCGCGCCACCGTTGCGCAGGCCTGGGGTCAGCTCGTCGCCGGCAAAGCGCAGGTGTCGTCGGCGCAGGCGCAGGTGACCGCATCTGAAATCGCACTGAACGGCGTTCGCGAAGAAGCACGGGTCGGACAGCGCACCACGCTCGACGTCCTCAACGCGCAGCAGGCTCTGGTCAACGCGCGCGTTGCGCTGGTGACGGCGCAGCACGATCGCGTGGTTGCATCCTACAGCGTGCTGAACTCGGTCGGACGTCTGTCGCCAAGCGTGCTGAAGCTCGCCACCAACGTCTACGATCCGAGCGTCCACTATCACCAGATCCGCGATAGCTGGTTCGGCGTACGGGCACCCGACGGCCGCTAGTTGCGGCTCGTCGGTTAACCTTCTCTCCTCAGCGCTGTTATCAACCGGCCGAGTCGTCAGGCCGTTGCTTGCAATCAATTGTTGCCATGACATACCGTTCTGAAGGATCGCAAAGCGATTCGTGACGGTGGTGTGCGGCTTTTGCGGATCTGGATGGATCGCAAGCCGATGAGGTGGAGTCCGAGATGACGCAACCGGCAAAGGCGCAGGAGCCCTCGATGGAGGAGATTCTCGCGTCGATCAGGCGCATCATCTCCGATGACGAGGCCAAGCCTGCCGCTGCAGCGCCTGCTCCTGTCGCGGCTGCGGTCGCCAAGCCTGCGGCAGCTCCCAAAACCGAAGTTCCCAAGGCGGAAATGTCACGGCCTGCGCCAGCACCGGCGCGCCCCGCGATGGCCGGCATTCCGCCATCCAAGATCGTCCCGGCCAAACCGGCGCCAGCGCCTGCGCCGGTCGCCAAGAACAGCCAGGCCGAAATCGACGCCATGATGGCGAGTTTCGATGCGCCTGCCGCTCCGGCCCAGGTCGAGGAGCCGGAAGAAGATAACGACGTGTTCGAACTGACCGAACAGATGGCGGTCCCTGAACCGCCTCCGTCATTTAACAAGATCGAGCCTGACGACGATCTGGAGTTCACCGAGTCCCCGATGGTTCAAGCCCCCCAACACCGCTCTCCGGTCATGGACGCGCCCAGCTTCGCGGAGCGGGCGCCGCTCGACATGCCAACCCCGCAGATCCTGTCGGGATCGACGGTCTCGGCGGTGGAGTCGGCGTTCAACGCGCTGCAGAACACGGTCCTGAGCAACAACGCCCGGACGCTGGAGGATCTCGTCAAGGAGATGCTTCGTCCGATGCTGAAATCCTGGCTGGACGACAATCTGCCCAATCTGGTGGAGCGGATCGTCAAGGCCGAGATCGAGCGGGTCTCCCGAGGCCGCTAATTCTGGCATTTCGAGCCTGAATTCCCCATATTCCGAATGGTTGACTTGAGCCGCGCTGGCAGGCTTCTAGTGGAGTAGATTTGACATTTGCTCCAACCAAGCCGCGAGTCCGCAAGCGAATATCAAATCCAAAACTCCACTAGAAACTTATAGTTGCTAGTGGTCCTTCGATTCAAACATTCGCAATGACGCCTGCCGGACCGGAGGGCGAATGTTTGAATCGGACCACTAGCGCGGACAAACCCTTTTGATTGCTGTGTGATGATCGAGAAAAACTACCAGCCCGCCGAGATCGAAAACCGTATTGCGCAAGCGTGGGAAGACGCCGGCGCGTTCAAGGCCGGGCGGCCAGAGCGGCGCGACGCCGAACCCTTCACCATCGTGATCCCGCCGCCGAACGTCACCGGCTCGCTGCACATGGGCCACGCGCTCAACAACACGTTGCAGGACATCCTGTGCCGCTTCGAGCGGATGCGCGGCCGCGACGTGCTGTGGCAGCCGGGAACGGACCACGCGGGCATCGCCACGCAGATGGTGGTCGAGCGGCAGTTGATGGAACGCAAGGAACCGGGCCGCCGCGACATGGGCCGCGCCGCATTCCTCGAGCGCGTCTGGAAATGGAAAGCCGAATCCGGCGGCGTGATCGTCAACCAGCTCAAGCGGCTCGGTGCATCGTGCGACTGGTCGCGCGAGCGCTTTACCATGGACGAGGGATTGTCGCGGGCGGTGGCGAAGGTGTTCGTCGAACTCCATGCGCAGGGCCTGATCTACAAGGACAAGCGGCTGGTCAACTGGGATCCGAAATTGCTCACCGCGATTTCGGATCTCGAAGTGCAGCAGATCGAAAGCACCGGCAGGTTCAAATGGACGCGCGGGGGGGAAGAGCCGTTCGACGCGGAAGCGCTCGGCAAGATCCTCGACCGGAATCCGAACGGGCATCTTTATTACTTCAAATACCCCATCGAGAACTCTGCCGAATTCATCACGGTCGCCACCACGCGGCCGGAAACAATGCTCGGCGATACCGCCGTGGCCGTGCATCCCGACAACGAGAAGCTGAAGCACCTGATCGGCAAGTTCGTCATTCTCCCGCTGGTGGGACGGCGCATTCCCGTCGTCGGCGACGATTACGCCGATCCGGAGAAAGGCACCGGTGCCGTGAAGATCACGCCCGCGCACGACTTCAACGACTTTGAGGTCGGCAAGCGGCATAACTTGCGTTCGATCAGCGTGCTCGATCAGGAAGGCCGGATTACATTCGCCGATGAAGGATTCGAGGATACGCCTCAGGCCTCGATGGACCCGGCCACCGTCGCACTCGCGGGCGCGGATCGTTTCGTTGCGCGCAAGACAATCGTCGCGCGCATGGAAGAACTCGGTCTGCTCGACAAGATCGAACCCAACACGCACATGGTGCCGCACGGCGACCGCTCCGGCGTGGTCATCGAGCCGTATCTGACCGACCAGTGGTATGTCGACGCCAAGACGATGGCAGCGCCTGCGATTGCAGCGGTGCGCAGCGGCGAGACCGCGTTCGTGCCGAAGAACTGGGAGAAGACCTACTTCGAGTGGATGGACAACATCCAGCCGTGGTGCATCTCGCGCCAGCTCTGGTGGGGCCATCAGATTCCGGCGTGGTATGGACCTGACGACAAGGTGTTCGTTGCCGAGACGGAAGAAGAGGCCGTCGGCAAGGCGCTCGGCTATTACGTCGAGCAGGAAGTCATTACGCCCGAGCAGGGCGAGGAAATGGCGCGCGATCCGGCCAAGCGCGAGGGCTTCATCACCCGCGACGAAGACGTGCTCGACACATGGTTCTCGTCGGCGCTGTGGCCGTTCTCGACCCTTGGCTGGCCCGACAGCGACGTGGACGTGAAGCGCTACTATCCGACCAACGTGCTGGTCACCGGATTCGACATCATCTTCTTCTGGGTCGCCCGGATGATGATGATGGGCATGCACTTCATGAAGGACGTGCCGTTCCCGACGATTTACATCCACGCCCTCGTCCGTGACGAGAAGGGCGCGAAGATGTCGAAGTCGAAAGGCAACGTCATCGACCCCCTGCACCTGATCGACGATTACGGCGCGGACGCGTTGCGATTTACGCTGGCGGCGATGGCGGCGCAGGGCCGCGACATCAAGCTCTCGACCCAGCGGGTCGAAGGCTATCGCAATTTTGCGACCAAGCTGTGGAACGCCTCGCGCTTCGCCGAGATGAACGGCTGCGCGCTGGCCGACGGGTTCGACCCGGCGAATGCGAAGGAGACGCTCAACCGCTGGATCGCGCATGAAACCGCGCGCGCGGCGCACGACGTCACCGAAGCCATTCAGGCCTATCGTTTCAACGATGCCGCCGGGATCATGTACCGCTTCGTCTGGAACATTTACTGCGACTGGTATCTCGAACTCGCAAAGCCTGTGCTGATGGGACCGGACTCACCGGCCAAGGCGGAGACGCAAGCCAGCATCGCCTGGGCGCGCGACGAGATTCTCAAGCTGCTGCATCCGTTCATGCCGTTCCTCACCGAAGAACTCTGGGCGGTGACGGCGCAGCGTGACGGACTGCTGGCGCTTGCCAAGTGGCCGCTGAAGGCAGAAGCGGCTTTCGTGATTGAGCCTGCTATTTCCGCCGATCCGCTGGCGATGCCGGTGATTGTTGCGCCGATGCCCGCGGTCGAACAGTTCAGCGATCCTGCGGCCGAGGCTGAAATCGGCTGGCTGATCGAACTGATCTCGTCGATCCGTTCTGTGCGCGCGGAAATGAACATTCCACCGGCCACGTTATTCCCGCTGGTGCTGGTCGGCGCGTCCGCCGACATCAAGTCGCGCGCGGAGCGCTGGAGCGACGTGATGAAGCGCCTTGCGCGGCTTGGCGATATTTCGTTCGCCGATCGCGCACCGGATGGTTCGGTGCAGTTGCTGGTGCGCGGCGAGGTGGCTGCGATTCCGCTCAAGGGCGTGATCGATCTCGACGCCGAACGCGTGCGTCTCGGCAAGGAACTGGCGAAAGCCGATGCCGACATTCAGCGCGTCGATGCCAAACTCGGCAACGAGAAATTTGTTGCGAATGCGCCGGAAGAGGTGATCGACGAACAGCGTGAAAAGCGCGAGGAAGCCGAAGGCCGCAAGGCCAAGATCCTCGAAGCGCTGGAGCGGCTCAAGGGCGCGGCGTGACGTCTGCACGTTCGACATTCGGCGCGTTGTTTCTTCTTTGGCTCGCAGGGAACGGTCTTCGGCTGACCATCCTTGCGATCCCGCCGGTGCTGGCGCTGATTATCGTCGATCTCAAGCTCTCGGGCACCGAGGTCGGCATTCTCAACGCCATTCCGGTGAGCCTGTTCGCGCTTGTCGCGGTGCCGGGCTCGCTGCTGATCGCACGCGTCGGCGCGGTGCCTGCGCTCATCATCGGACTTCTGATTGCAGCCGCAGGTTCTGCGCTGCGCGGCTTCGCCTCCGATCCGTGGATGCTCTACATCACAACCGTCGTGATGGCGGCGGGCATCGCGGTGATGCAGCCTTCGCTGCCGCCGACGGTGCGTCAGTGGGTGCCCAATCGTATCGGCTTCGCCACGGCGGTCTATACCAACGGTCTTTTGTGCGGAGAGATCTTTCCGGTCGCCTTCGCAGGATTGATCCTGCCGTTGCTGGCGGGAAGCTGGCGCGCCAGCCTGGTGCTGTGGTCGATTCCGCTGGTCGTGATTGCTGTCGTTATCTTCCTGTTTCAACCCGGCGGAAAAAGCGCGCCGGTGTCGCGTCATCGCGCATGGATGCCGGACTGGCGCGATCCGCTGCTCTGGAAGGTCGGCATCATCATGAGCGGCGCCAACCAACTCTATTTCTGCACCAATGCATTTCTTCCGGGCTACCTGCTGCAAACCGGCCGCACCGAATTGATCGGACCGGCGCTGACCGCGCTCAATGTCGGACAGTTGCCGGCGTCCTTCATCCTGCTGGCAATGGCGAGCCGATGGGAGCGCAGGAAGTGGCCGTTGCTGGCCGCCGTCGCGATCGGATTGGCCGGGATCGCCGGCATGCTTGCCTTCGCGAGCGTGTGGAGTGTCGTCCTGTCGGCTGCGTTGATCGGCTTTGCCTGCGCCATCACGCTGACTCTTGTGCTGGCGTTGCCGGCGCTGCTGGTCGCGCCGGACGATGTTCCCCGGATGTCTGCGGGCGTGTTCACGCTCGGCTATGGCTTTGCGATGGTCATGTCGGTGCTCGGCGGCATCGCCTGGGACATCAGCGGCAAGGCCGTGTTCGCGTTCCTGCCGGTGACAGCGTGGCTGTTGCCCGCCGTGCTGCTGATTCTGGTGACGCACTTCTCCCAGCGCCGCGCCTGAACGGCGGCTTGCATCGCATCGCCGCGCCGGGTTTGATGTTCGCAAATCCGGGAGTGCCAGATGCTCGATCATGTTTCGAT
>CALRLJ020000189.1:0-7289 GCA_943368635.1 Sediminibacterium ginsengisoli
GGCCGCGCGGCCGCGCGTCACAAGTCCGGCATGCTCCAGCACTTTCAGATGCTTCGATACCGCGGGCATGCTCATGGCGAACGGCTCGGCGAGTTCTGTCACCGAGGTTTCGCCGAGCACCAGCCGCGCAAGGATGGCGCGACGGGTGGGGTCGGCCAGTGCGGCGAATTTGATGCTAAGCGGATCCATCGAAACCTTCATGTAACCATTCGGTTAAATAACCTTCTGGTTAAGTACAAGCAACCCCGGATACTGTCAAGCGGGTCGTGCTGGAAAACGGAATTGAGTACGCCGGCAGGAACCGGCCCGAACGTCGCCGCGGCTAAGGATCAATAATCCTTGAGCAAACGCTCAATGTAATCGAGTTCGATCTGAGGGCGCTGCGGGTCAGCGAGACGGCGGCGCAACTCTTCTAGAATCCGCCGCACGCGCTGCACATCGATCTCGCCGGGAATCTTCACAGTGAGATCGTCGCTCCACTCGCGGCCGTTAAGCGGCCGTCCCAGCGGATCGGTGGTGTTGCCGCTGTTCTGCTGACGGCCCATGCGGTTGCCCTGCCCCTCGCCGTCCTGCCCTTCGCCCGGCTGCATCGACTGCGCAAGATCCTGCGCGCCCTTGCGCATGGCATCGAGCGCACGGCCTTGCGAATCCACAGCGCTGTCGGCATTGCCCTGACCGAGCTGGCTGCCGGCATCGCCCATGGCAGAGTCGGCATCGCCAAGCGAGTCGCCACCCTCCTGCTGGCCGTCCTGCCCCTGACCCGGTTGCTGACCTTGACCCGGCTTGCCCTTTTCGCCGCGCTGGCCCGGCGTCATGCCGTTCTTCTTCATGTCGTCCAGCAGTTTGCTGAGCCGGTCGCGGAGCGCCTGCTGATCCTGACGCAGGCCGTCCATTTGGTTTTGATTGCCCTGTTCGCCGCGGCTGCGGTCTCGCCGCGAATCCTGCCCCTGCTTGAAGGTCTTGTCGCGCAACTGCTGCTGCTTGCGGATCATGTCACCGAGTTCGTTCAGCGCCTGCTCCATGTCGCCATCGCCCTGGCCGGGCTGCGCCATTTGCAGGTTTTCCAGCATCTGCTGCATCTGATCGAGCAGTGCCCGCGCTGCATCCTTATCGCCGGAACGCGACAGCCGCTCCATCCGGTCGATCATGTTTTTGAGATCCTGCTGACGCATCACCTTGGTGTTGCGATCGAGCGGCCGCGCCAGCTGCTGCGGATTGTTACGCAATTGCTCGGCCAGCTGGCGCATGAAATTATCCAGCGCCGCGCGCAGGTTGTCCGTCAGCTTCTTGATCTCTTCGTCGCTGGCGCCACGCTCCAGCGCTTCCTTGAGGGCATCCTGCGCAGCGCGAAGCGCCTTGTCGACGTCGGTGATGTTGCCGTCCTCGATCGCAACCGCGAGCGTCCACATGTTATCGACGGTCTCACGCATCGACTCACGCGTGTTGGCACGGCCGAGTTGGGAAGCAATGCTGCGCAGACCGAGATAATGGCCAAGCTGCGGCGTGAACGCTTCGGGTGCAATCATCAGTGCTTCGAGCGCGATCAGCACCAGCGGCCTCTGATTGGCGTCGAGCGCAAGATTGCGGCGCTGCTCGACCAGCGCGCGCGCCAAAGGTTTCACAAACAGCCGTTCGGGCAACCGCATATCGAACGACTCGCTGCGTCCTTCGTTACCGGCTTCATCCTTCGCGGTGAGTGTCAGCGTGACATCCGCACCGGCATAAGGATTTTCGCTCAGATCCTTCACCGTCTGCCCAACCCCGTGGCGCGTGCGCACGTTCGGCAAACCGAGCGTCAGCGAGGGCGGATCGAACAGCGGCTGCGGCGCGGCGCTGTCTTCTTTGGCGGCGTTCTCTTTTTTGGCGGAACGCAGCGCGAACTGCGCATGCGCTTCGGTCACGCCATAATCGTCTTCAAGCTGGTAGGACAGCAGCAATGCGCCCTTGGCCTGCCGTTCTGGATCTTTGGCGAGCGATATGTTCGGCGCACGATCGGGAACGGCGTGGAACGTCCATTGCGGCTGACCTGACGGCGAGCGGACATGCGCGGTACCGTCAGCCGTGATGGTGAAGTGCCGCTCATTGGTGCCCTGCGGCGCATTCTCGGTGACGGGAACTTCGGTGACGCCGCCGCCTGCGGAGACATCAAGCCTGCCGCCGCTGGAGCGGACGATCAGCGTGCTCCCGGCCGGCACCGAGACGGACCCTGTATCTGGCGGTGGCGCGTCCTTGTTGGCGGACGCAGACAGGATGACCGGCGGGCGGCTGGTATAAGGTGGCGGCGTCACCCATGCATCGACACGAACGTTCGCTGCGGAAAATGCGCCATTCCAATCGAACGCTGCAGCAACCCGCGCCAGACGATCGTTGCCGGCTGCGACATAGGTCGCCACCATCAGCACGACGACGAGCGCGCGCAGTGCCCATGGATCGTGAAGCGCGAGACGCGGCGACGGCAGTCCCGCACGGATGCGCTTGATCGAGGCCAGCGTTCGAGCACGCTGTTCCTGCCACAGCGCCTGAGTGAGCGGATCCTGCGACTTCAGCGTGTCGGTGAGCGCGGTGGCCGGGCGATGCGCAATGCCGGTTCCACGATCGAGCCGGCGCAGCGCGTCGTCGCGCGTCGGCCAGCGAAACCGAATCGCCGGAATCAATGCGGCGACAGCCAGCAGCACGAATACGGCAAATGCGACGATCCGCACGACAAAGGGAAAGGCAACCCAAAGGCCGGCCCAGGACACGGCCAGAAAAAGCCCCGCGACCGTCAGCAACCGCGCCATATGCGGCCAGCCGCGTTCCCACGCGACCGCAAGCCGCGCGCGCTGCAAGGCCTGCGCAAGCTGGAGTTTCCGGGCCTCCTCGGCCGTGCGGGGACGCTCCGATGGGTCTGGGGTCGGTCCGTTCAACAGGCTCTCCAGATTCAATTCAGTCCAGCCTAGCACGGCGGCGGCAATGAGGCATGGCCTCAACCGCGCATACCCACATGCAAGCGACCTGCCGCGAAGGCGGCAGGTCTTTCACGAAAGCGTGACGGGGAGAGTTGCCGCCTGTTCAAACTGTCGTCAGTTGAGCTTCGCGCCTGCCGCGTCCACGACCCTGCCCCAGCGCTCATAGTCGGCATGGATCGTCTGCGTGAAAGCCTCAGGTGTCGATGTCGTCACAGACAGACCCTGCGCGCCAAGGCGTTCCCGCACGGCTGGAAGATTTCCAATGCGGATCACTTCTGCATTCAGGCGCTGGACAATGTTTGCAGGCGTCGCCGCAGGAACGACAAGGCCGAACCACGAGTCTACAACGAAATCGGACACACCGGCCTCAGCCGCCGTCGGCACGTTGGGAAGCAGCGGCGAACGCTCACGGCTGGTCACAGCCAGTCCCTTGACCTTGCCGTCGCTGATTTGGGGCGCCAGCACGGTCAGCGTATCGAACGCGAGATTCACCTGATTGCCGAGCAAGGCATTGATCGCAGGCGCGCTGCCCTTGAACGGAACATGCAGCAGATCCGTGCCGGTCAGGCTCTTGAACAATTCACCGCTCAGATGGCAGAGCGTTCCCGGACCGCACGACGAATAGGTAAACTTGCCCGGCTCCTTCTTCGCCGCGGCGATAAGATCCTTCAGATTCGAGACCGGAGCTTCGGGGCTGGCCGCGATGACATAAGGCACCGACGCCAGCAGCGACACCGGCGCGAAGCTCTTGAACGGATCGAAATTAATCGCCGCGTTCAAATGCGGCAGAATAGTAAGCTGCCCTGCGGGAGCCAGCGACAGCGTGTATCCGTCGGGCTCCGCTTTGGCGACAAAGTCCGCCGCGATCGCGGTGCCTGCGCCGGCCTTGTTTTCCACGACGATCGGCTGGCCCAGCGCTTCGCTGAGCTTCTCGCTGTAGATTCGGGCAATGGCGTCCGCCGCACCGCCCGCAGGAAACGGAACGATCAGCTTGATCGAACGGCTTGGCCAGGTGTCTGCAAAGGCGCCCGCGCCGCTGCCGAGAAGCAGACTGGATGCCGTCGCGATTGCGACAAGAAAGCGATTGAATCCGAAAGAAAGCATGACGAATTTCCCTGCCGTTCGGTCAGGACTCGCCGCGCATCTCTGGTGTCCCATGCTCCGCAACGAGATGAACGAGGCGAAGCACAGTTTGAGACAGCATTCCGCTGCAATATCGCGGCGAAAAGCGCGCAGATAACCTGACCGGTTGCGCCGCTACTTCAATGAGGAGCAGCACATCGATTGATCCTTAAAGATCATCACGACAGGCCCGTTCGGCAATGAAATGCTATTGCGAAATGAGATGGTGCACTGGCGGATCTATCTCCGCACCAGATCAGCTATGAGAAGATAATTTTTTCGGCGGTAAAGCGCCGTTACAGCCACGGCGCCGTGCGGTCCATCGCGATCAGCGCGTCGGCATCGATGCGCGGCCGCACCACTGCATACTGGCCGTCCTTGACCAGCACCTCAGGCACCAGCGCGCGCGTGTTGTAGCTGCCGGATTGCACTGCGCCGTAAGCGCCCGCTGTCATAATCGCCACCAGATCGCCCGGCTTCGGCTCCGGCATTCGGCGATCGAGCGCGAGATAGTCCCCGGTCTCGCAAACCGGGCCGACCACGTCCGCGACAAAATCACGCGCCGCGTCCTCACGCACCGGCAGCATGTCGTGATGCGCCTCGTACAGTGTCGGACGGATCAGATCGTTCATGGCGGCATCGATGACGACGAAGTTCTTTGCATCGCCGTGTTTCACATAGATGACGCGGGCCACAAGAATTCCGGCATTGCCGACAATCATGCGTCCGGGCTCGAACATCAGCGTGGCGTCGAGACCCTTGGCCACGCGCTTCACCATCTCCGCATATACCGAAGGCTCCGGCGGATTGGGCATGTCGTGTTCGTAGGGAATGCCGAGGCCGCCGCCGAAATCCACATGCGCGATGGTGTGACCATCGGCGCGCAGCGTGCCGACAAATTCCACCAGCAGCTTGAACGCGTCTTCCATCGGGCCGAGATCGGTGATCTGGCTGCCGATATGCATATCGACGCCGGCAACCTTGATACCCGGCAACTTTGCCGCACGGGCATAGACGGCGCGGGCACGTGTCAACGGAATCCCGAACTTGTTCTCGGACTTTCCGGTCGAAATTTTCGCATGGGTCTTGGCATCGACATCCGGATTGATCCGCACGGAAATACGCGCAGTCCAACCCATCTCATTCGCAAGTTTCGACAGCAGTTCGAGCTCCGGCTCGGACTCGACATTGATGCAGAGAATATCTTCGGCGAGCGCCTGCCGCAGTTCGGCTTCGGTCTTACCGACCCCCGAGAACACGATCTTCTGCGGTGGAATGCCCGCGGCTCGCGCACGCTTCAACTCGCCGCCGGACACAACATCAGCGCCTGCGCCGAGCTTCGCCAGCGTGCGCAGCACGGACTGATTGGAATTCGCCTTCATCGCGTAGCACACCAGTGTCGGCACACCGGCAAACGCTTCGGCAAACACCCGGTAGTGGCGCTCAAGCGTTGCTGTCGAATAGCAATAGAACGGCGTCCCGACCTCGTCGGCGAGACGGGCCAAGCTCACGTCTTCGGCGTGCAGCACGCCGTTGCGATACTGGAAATGATTCATGACCTATCAGTCCAGGATCGCGTCGAGCGGAATACGCTTTTTCTCGCCGCGCGGCGCTCTTGGCACATTAGCGCCGCCGGGCGGACGATAGACGTCGTTCTGAACATTTGCCGCGGAATTCGGATTGGTGGTGGCATAATCCGACGACGGCGCCCCGGCCTGATCCGCAGATGCACCGGGAGGCGCGTCGAGATAGGCCTTGCGGCCACACCCAGCAAGCGCGCACGACGCAACGATCAGCCCGATGGCCGTCAGCTTCGAGAAGGAGCTATTCGAGCGAGTCACGCGCTAGTGTCCCGTATCCGACGTTTGCGTCATTCTGCAGCGCCCCCCCGTGCAAACGTCGGATACGGGAGGACACTAACAAACTATGATTCGAGTGATCCGGTTCTGACATTCGCAAAAATGCCTGCGCAGATGGAATGCGAATATCAGAACCGGATCGCTCGTCCTTGAAATTGCGCGCCACCATACAAAGAAGGTGACGTTCTGGCGAGGCCCGGATTGAATGAAAAAATTGGGGATCAGCCCGAATTTTGCTCTTTTTCCAGCCGCTTGAGCCACTCTTTGGCCTGCGCGCGGACATTGGCCGGGGCAGTGCCGCCATAGCTGGTGCGGCTTTCTACCGATGCCTGGACCGACAACACGTCCATGACCGAGGCGGTGATTTTCGGCTCGACCGCCTGCATCTCGCTCAACGGCAGTTTATGCAGGGCGAGGCCCTGCTCCGCGGCTTTCGAGACGATTCGCCCAGTGACATGATGCGCGTCACGGAATGGCATCTTGAGCGTGCGCACCAGCCAGTCGGCCAGATCCGTGGCCGTGGCATAGCCCTCGCCCGCCGCCACCTTCATGCGCGCTTCCTCAGGCACCAGATCGAGCGTCATTCCGGTCATGGCGCGAATCGCAAGCGAAAGTGCCGCGAACGCTTCCATCGCGCCTTCCTTGTCTTCCTGCATGTCCTTTTGATAGGCGAGCGGAAGTCCCTTCATCACGATCAGCAACGCCGTCAGCGATCCGATGACGCGGCCGGTCTTGGCCCGCACCAGTTCGGCGGCGTCCGGATTTCTCTTTTGCGGCATGATCGACGAGCCGGTCGTGAATTTGTCCGACAGACGCACCAGCCCTACCAACGGCGAGGTCCAGATCACAATCTCCTCGGCGAAGCGCGACAGATGCACCGCTGCGATTGCAGATGCCGACAGCACCTCAAGCACGAAGTCACGATCTGACACAGCATCGAGCGAATTCGCCATCGGCCGGTCGAAGCCGAGCGCGCTCGCGGTGGCGTGGCGATCGATCGGAAACGATGTCCCCGCCAGCGCCGCGGCACCGAGCGGGCTTTCGTTCAGCCGCTTGCGGGCGTCCGCGAACCGGCCGCGATCGCGCGATGCCATTTCGGTGTAGGCCAGCAGATGGTGACCGAATGTCACCGGCTGCGCGGTCTGCAAATGCGTGAAGCCCGGCATCACGGTGTCGGCATGTTCGATGGCGCGGTCGACCAGCGCGCGCTGAAACGCAGCCAGCGCCCGGTCGATGTCGTCAATGACATCGCGCACATACAGCCGGAAATCGGTCGCGACCTGATCGTTGCGCGAGCGCGCGGTGTACAGACGGCCTGCGGCCGGTCCGATCAACTCGCCGAGACGGCTTTCGACGTTCA
>CALRLJ020000190.1:0-7279 GCA_943368635.1 Sediminibacterium ginsengisoli
GCGACGTTTATTCCGCCGGACCGCAGCTAAAGTTTCAATGACCTCAAACCGGATGCCGGATAAAACACGTCGTCTCAAACAAGAATCCGGCCTCAAACAATAATAAATCGGGAGCGTAATATGACATCGAAATTTCTGGCGGCCGCAGCCGCAGCTTTTGCCCTCACGACTGCGCTGCCTGCGGCGGCGCAAGGCGTCAAGATCGGTATTCTCAACGATCAATCTGGCGTCTATGCCGATTACGGCGGCAAGTGGTCGGTCGAAGCAGCCAAGATGGCTGTCGAGGAGTTCGGCGGCTCGGTGCTCGGCCAAAAGATCGAGGTGATCTCCGCCGATCACCAGAACAAGCCCGATCTTGGCGTCAGCATTGCGCGCCGCTGGTATGAAGTTGAAAACGTCGACATGATTACCGAACTGACCACGTCGTCAGTCGCGCTCGCGGTGCATGATCTCTCAAGGCAGATGAAGAAGATCGACATCGTGGTTGGTGCGGCGACGTCGCGCCTGACCGGCGATGCGTGCCAACCCTATGGTTTCCACTGGGCCTACGACACGCACGCGCTTGCTGTCGGCACCGGCGGATCGCTGGTGAAGGCCGGCGGCGATACGTGGTTCTTCATGACCGCCGATTACGCGTTCGGCTATGCGCTTGAAAAAGACACCGGCGACCTCGTCAAGGCGCAGGGCGGCAAGGTGTTGGGCGCAGTTCGTATTCCGCTGAACTCGTCGGACTTCTCCTCGTTCCTTCTGCAGGCGCAAAGCTCGAAAGCGAAAATCATCGGGCTTGCCAATGCCGGCCTCGACACAACCAACTCGATCAAGCAGGCGGCGGAATTCGGCATCGTCAAGGGCGGCCAGAAACTCGCGGGCCTTCTGCTGACCGCTGCTGAAGTCCACGGCCTTGGCCTTGAGGCGGCGCAGGGTCTTGTGCTGACCGAGGGCTATTATTGGGATCGCGATGACAAGTCGCGAAACTTCGGTGAGAAGTTCTTCAAGCGCACCGGCCGGATGCCGAACATGATTCAGGCCGGCACCTATTCGGCAACCTTGCAATACCTCAAGGCCGTCAAGGCGGCAGGCACCAAGGATACCGAGGCGGTGGCCAAGAAGCTGAAGGAATTGCCAGTGAATGACGACTTCGCGCAGGGCGGCAAGGTTCTCGCAAACGGCCGCATGGTGCACGACCTCTATCTGTTCGAGGTCAAGAAGCCGTCCGAATCGAAGAAGCCCTGGGATTATTACAAGCAGCTTGCGGTGGTGCCGGGAGACCAGGCATTCCCGTCGGCGAAGGACTCCGGTTGCCCGCTGACCAAGTAAACTCAATCGCGACATCCGGTCCGGCATTGTGCCGGGCCGGATGCTGCGGCCTTCAATTGACAATATTCGAAGTCGTTTTCTTAAGCATTTTCCTACCGCCGCCTTCTTGAACGGCCCAAGCCGCGCTAAAGTCGAAGAATGATGCGCATCCTCTCGCTGTGCTGTCTTGTTTGGCTTGGCCTGCCCGCCGCCGCGCAAACGCTGCCGGAGCAGAAGCCTTCTGCCGGGCCAAAGATTTCGGTCGAGTCAAAGCCAGCCGCGCTCCTGTGCGTTTACAACAGCAGGAATTACAGCGAAGGCGCCACGGTCTGCGTACAGAAAGCCATGATGCAGACATGCACCCTGGACGGCAGCAAGGCCATCTGGGTGCCCGTCACGGACGAAAAGCTCAGTAGCCGCTGCACGGCGCCCGCGCTGCGTCTGTCGAAATATCAGCGGCGCGCAATCTGGAACCGCCGGAACATCGCCCGGGAAATTGCACCTGCGACGGATAGTTCGCCTTTCTGTTTTTACACGAATGGCAAGCGGTACTGCGAATAAGCATGGCCAGACCGCGCTATCCGGTCATCTCGGCAGGAGTTTTCTGTTAAAGCTGCTATCTCATCTCAAGCGGAGAATCCGTTCGCCATGTCCATTCGCATCGTCGATGTCCGCGAAATCACCAAGCCGATTTCGTCCCCGATCCGCAACGCCTATATCGATTTCACCAAGATGACGACGAGCCTCGTCGCTGTCGTCACAGATGTCGTGCGGGACGGAAAACGCGTGGTCGGATATGGATTCAATTCCAACGGCCGTTATGGGCAGGGCGGGCTGATCCGCGAGCGCTTCGCACCGCGCATTCTGGAAGCCGCCCCGAAATCTCTGCTCGATACAAACGGCGATAACATCGATCCGGACAAGGTCTGGGCGGCGATGATGTCGAACGAAAAGCCCGGCGGGCACGGCGAGCGCTCGGTTGCGGTCGGCACGCTGGATATGGCGGTGTGGGATGCGATGGCGAAGATTGCGGGTAAGCCGCTGTTTCGCCTGCTGGCCGAACGTCACAACCGCGAAGCCAATCCGCGCGTCTTCGTCTACGCGGCAGGCGGCTACTACTATCCTGGAAAAGACAATGCCGCGCTACGCGCGGAAATGCGCGGTTACCTCGATCGCGGTTACAATGTCGTGAAGATGAAAATCGGTGGCGCCCCGCTGGCGGACGACCAGAAGCGCATTGAAGCCGTGTTGAAGGAAATTGGATCGCAAGCCCAGCTCGC
Organism: Sediminibacterium ginsengisoli; assembly: GCA_943368635.1. Lineage (GTDB taxonomy): Bacteria > Pseudomonadota > Alphaproteobacteria > Rhizobiales > Xanthobacteraceae > Afipia. The sequence goes on from CALRLJ020000190.1 coordinate 2,577, forward strand.
TGTCGATGCGAACGGACGTTTCGATCTGGAGACCGCCATTGCCTACGCCAAGATGCTGCGGGAATATCCATTGTTCTGGTATGAGGAGATCGGCGATCCGCTCGATTTCGCGTTGCAGGCCGCGATGGCCGATTTCTATCCCGGACCGATGGCGACGGGCGAAAATCTCTTCAGCCACCAGGATGCGCGCAATCTCATTCGTCATGGCGGTATGCGGCCGGACCGCGACTGGCTGCAATTCGACTGCGCGCTGTCCTACGGGCTTTGCGAATACCAGCGCACCCTCGATGTCTTGAAGACTCACGGCTGGTCGCCGTCACGTTGCGTGCCGCATGGTGGGCACCAGATGTCGCTGAATATCGCGGCGGGTTTGGGTCTCGGCGGCAATGAAAGTTATCCGGATCTGTTCCAGCCTTATGGCGGTTTCCCCGATGGTGTGCGCGTCGAGAACGGTCACATCACGATGCCGGATTTACCGGGCATCGGCTTCGAGGGAAAATCCGATCTCTACAGGGAGATGAAAGCGCTGGCCGAGTAAGTCGGTGCAGTTGTCTTTGCCCTGACGCCGCTGTGACAGATGTGCGGCAGACGGCGTTGGCGGGCCGATCCGCGGCAGGCTCGCACGTGTATCGATAAATTCGATACCAACATGCGGAATTACTCGTTTGCTAAAATCATAGCCGGGTCTAGATTTAAGGTCGCTGGGCGCAATCGCGTGCAGCGAACCAAAGGATCAGAGCCATGCAGACCCTTGACCAAGCGCAAGCGTCGGCTTTGCCGTCGCTGTTGACGTGGATCATGCGCGCGCTCGCGGCCACGAAGCCAAGGCATAATGCCGCAGCTGTCGCAGCCATTGTCGCGCGCAGCGGTCATCCGTCGGGCGTGTGAATGAATGTCGCAGCGTCCCAGGCGGGGAAACAGGTATTGTGATTTTCAGAATTGACGTCGTCTGAGAGTGGTCCGTCCGCAATTCCGCGGTCGGCCATTCTTCCTCAAACTGGCCGCCTGCTTGCAGGCGGCCATTTTTCTTTGCCGGGAGCGAATGTCGTCAGGAATTGACGTGAATGAAATCCCGCAGCAGCGGATAGATTTCATTGTTCCATTTCCGGCCGCTGAAGACGCCGTAATGGCCGACGCCTGCCTGCATGTGATGAACCTTGCGATAGGCGCGTACGCCGGTGCAAAGATCCTGCGCCGCCAGCGTCTGGCCGATCGAGCAGATGTCGTCCTTTTCACCTTCGACCGTCATCAGGCCCATCTTCTTGATCGATGCCGGGTTCACCGCGCGGCCCTTATAGGTCAGTTTGCCCTGCGGCAGCAGGTGCTCCTGAAACACGTCACGGATCGTGTCGATATAGAAATCCGCCGGCAGATCCATCACCGCGAAATATTCGTCGTAGAAGGTTTTGATCGTATCGGCCTTCTCCACCTCGCCCTTCGCCAGATGCTCAAGCAAATCCTTGTGCGACTTGACGTGCCGTTCGAGATTCATCGACACGAACGCGGTGACCTGAATGAAACCGGGATAGACCTTGCGGAAAGCGCCTTTGCACTGCATCGGCACGTAGTTGATGAGATTGTCCTCGAACCACTTGAGCGGCTTCGAGGTCGCGAACTCGTTGACCTTGGTCGGCTGAATGCGGGTATCGATCGGCCCCGCCATCAGGGTGAGGCTCGCCGGGCGCGCGGGATGATTGTCTTCCGACATGATGGCGCAGGCGGCGAGCGCCGACACCGACGGCTGGCACACCGCGACCATGTGAGACTTCGGACCGAGCTGGTCCATGAACGTGATGAGATGCTCGGTGTATTCGTCGAGACCAAACTTGCCTTGATTGAGAGGAATGTCGCGCGGATTGTGCCAGTCGGTAATGTAGACGTCGTGATCCTGCAGCAATGTTTGCACTGTGCCACGCAGCAATGTCGCGAAGTGGCCTGACATCGGTGCGACCAGCAACAGCTTCGGCTGCTCCGGTGCGCCTTCTTTCTTGAAATGAAGCAGCGAACCGAACGGTGTCGCGAACGGGACTTCCTCGATCACCGGCCATTCGTGGTTGCCGACTGCAACGGGCTTGATGTCGTATTCAGGCCGCTTGTAGGTCAGCGAGCTGCGCGAGACCAGTTCGAGCGCAGCGGCAGCCCGGCCGAACACCCTGTCCGAAATGCCCTCGGGCAGCATTTTCAAATAGGACAACGCTGTTGAGGCCCCGCTTCGCCACGGAGCCGTCATGTCCATGGTGTTCTGATAGGTCTGGTACATCATTGGAGACATCCGGCACATTCCCTTGCTTTGTGCCATGCAAACTTGACGCCAAGCCTCCGTCAATCGGCCATTCGGACTGGCATGTCGTTTGCTGTGTGTAAAAGGAGCAAGCGCTTAAACAACGGGCAGGCGCTGGCGCGACTGGGCGGGAATCGACCTGCCTTTTCGATGTGCAGCGTGAGGAGGGCGACCATGGCTAAGGCCACTTTGACCATCAGCAGCAAAAACTACTCATCATGGTCGCTGCGCGGCTGGTTGCTGACCAGATTTTCAGGATTGGAATTCGACGAGATTGTCACCGCGGCCGACGACGCTTCTGCGCGGGCGGAGATCCTGCTGCTGTCATCGTCGATTCTGGTGCCATGCCTGCGCCATGATGGAGCGACTGTTTGGGACACGCTGGCGATTGGCGAATACCTCAACGACCTCATGCCTGATGCGGGTTTGTTGCCGTCCGCGCGCATTCCACGGGCGCATTGCCGTTCAATCTGCGGTGAAATCCATTCCGGCTTCACGACGCTGCGGGCGTCGCTGCCGGTGAACATCAAAGGTCATTTTCCGGGCTTCAAGATCTGGTCCCGCGCGCAGGCCGACATCGACCGGATCTGCGCGATCTGGAGCGATTGCCTGGAAAAATCCGGCGGGCCTTTCCTGTTCGGGCATCGCTCGATGGCGGACGCGATGTATGCGCCGGTGGTGACGCGCTTCCTGACCTACGACGTGCAGGTCGGCCCGACGCTGGCAAGCTATGCAAAACGGGTGATGAGCCTCCCCGAAATGCAGGAGTGGGTGGAGGCCGCGCGGCTCGAGCCGGCGGAAATCGAGGAGCTTGAGGTGGAATATTAGGCACCGTGCGCGCGCAATTGCCTGATCGCTAGGCCGGTTGCCGATGCGCGTGCGTGCTTGAAGCGACGCCTCTCTGGGATGCCAGAACTCGCGCGGTATATTTTTGTGCGCGGCTGCGTCTGCTTCGTCGCGTCGCTTTCGAATCCTCCACTGACACAGCCACATCTTTCGCTGCGTAAAACTTCCTCATGCGACGCGCGCTCTTGATGCGGCTGCTGGCGCAGAATTCGCATGATCTATTGCAGAAGCAACTGGGCAGAAACGATTGGCCGGTAGTCGCCCGGATTGGAGAATGCCATGAATGTGCATGCTACGATCGATCTGAAATCGACGGGTCTTACGCGCCCGAACGGCACGCCCCTCCGCCTGAATGATCGGGATTTCGTGGCGATCGATCGCCACAAGGATACGACATACGAGCCGACTTATCGTCCGCAAGCACTCTATAGCCGCGCGAACGAAGGCTTCCACGCGAACAACGAAACCTTGCTCCTGCACGAGGTTGCAACAAATCTCCCAATCTATCGTGAGGACACAGGCCCCACCGATTTCCATCTTCATCTGCCGCCGGGCGGCTTCCAGCTCGTGCTTGTCACGTCGGGTCTGTTCACGTTCGACTACGATGGCCAATTTTACTACGTCGGCCCCGGTGCTGTGATGCTGCAAAGCGCGATTGTTCATCGCCAGCTTTTTTACACATGGTCCGGCTTGCCGACCGAAGAAAATCTGAAGACGCCACAGACTGTGGTGCCGGACCCGATGTCCATGGGCTATTCCGGTAAGTTTCTTGAAGCCTTTATCACCGATCCGACCACCTTCCCGAACCCGACGATTGTCGGGCCGGATCAGATCAACGAAGCCGAAACGCCGCGTGTGGCATGGAGCCACCCGCTGCATGATCGCCCGGCTGACGCTGGCTTCTGGCTTCAGGATCCGTTGGCACTGGATGCGCTGTTCAAGCCGCTCGCCGATAGCATCATCAAATCCGCCATGCCTGTTCACGTGCGCGACATCGGAATTGAAGTCCCGAGCGGGCATCTTGTCACCGGCCACATCATTGCGACCGATCCGCGTGGTCAGTCATTGTTGCCGAAAAGCACATCGGCAACAGCGGACGCCGCGTCTTTCGCGAAAGGCGAGGTGGTTATCTATCGCATTATCCGCGGCACGGCCGAATTCAAGGACAGTGCGGGCAAGACCTTTGAGCTTGGGACCGGAGACGTGGTGACGGCCGGCAAGACCTCGATCACCCTCACAGGATTGGGCGAAAATACCCAAGTCCTCCGGCTCGGCTTGCTGAAAGGTATGGAGAGTCTTCGCAGTTGGACCCCAACGCAGCGCGATGAGATCGACGGCCTGGCGGGTAAGATCATCACGGGCAAGGACATTCGCCCGCTGCGGACCGAAGGCAAGCCGGTCGGGTATCTCTACGAGTAAGCCGTGGGCCTGACCGTTCCTCTCTTTGCATGAAACTGAAATTGTGATTCTCTCCCGGCGGGGTCTGCCGGGAGATTTTTATGCCGACACGCGCACGGGTTGACGAATTCATTGCGGTGGTCGAGAGCGGCGACCATGCCGGCGCTATCGAGCGCTA
>CALRLJ020000191.1:0-7233 GCA_943368635.1 Sediminibacterium ginsengisoli
TCGCGGACATTCGCGGACAATATCGGGCCAGTTGCTCGACAGCCATCCGCAAGACAACAGTTAAGATTGGGAGACGACGTTGCTTCAGATTCCGTTACGCAAACTCGAGCGGCTGACTCCAGAACCTTCAGAACTCGATCGCCATGAGATCGCTTCACGCGACGACATTCGCGCGCTTCAGCGTGAGCGTCTGGCGTGGTCGTTACGGCATGCCTACGACAACGTGCCGCATTATCACACAGCCTTCGACGCTGCGGGCGTGCATCCCGACCAGTTCAAGGATCTTCCCGATCTGGCGAAGTTTCCGTTCACGATCAAGACCGACCTGCGGGACAACTATCCGTTCGGCATGTTCGCGGTTCCTGAATCCAAAGTCGCGCGGATTCATGCATCTTCCGGTACGACCGGAAAACCAACCGTCGTCGGTTACACCAAACGTGACATTGAGACATGGAGCGACGTGGTGGCGCGCTCGATCCGCGCGGCGGGCGGCCGCGCCGGGATGAAGGTTCACATCGCTTACGGATACGGGCTGTTCACCGGTGGCCTCGGCGCGCATTACGGCGCAGAGCGTTTGGGTTGCACCGTCATTCCAATTTCAGGCGGCATGACCGAACGCCAAGTCCAGCTCATCAACGACTTCAAGCCTGAAGTCATCATGGTAACGCCCTCCTACATGCTGGCGATCCTCGATGAATTCAGGAAACAAGGCCTCGATCCACGCAAGTCGTCGCTGCGCGTTGGCATCTTCGGCGCCGAGCCATGGACCAACGCCATGCGCGAGGAGATCGAGGAAGCATTCGACCTTCATGCCGTGGATATTTACGGGCTGTCCGAGGTGATGGGTCCGGGCGTCGCCAGCGAATGCGTCGAGACCAAGGACGGCCTCCATATCTGGGAGGATCACTTCTATCCGGAGGTTATCAATCCGGTGACCGGCGAAGTGCTGCCCGATGGCGAGAAAGGCGAACTGGTGTTCACCTCGCTGACCAAGGAAGCGATGCCCGTGATCCGTTACCGGACCCGCGACCTGACGCGGTTGCTGCCGGGAACCGCCCGCACAATGCGGCGAATGGAAAAGGTCACCGGGCGGTCCGACGACATGATGATCGTTCGCGGCGTCAACGTGTTCCCGACCCAGATCGAGGAAAAGCTGCTCACCATCCACGACCTTTCCCTGCACTACCAGCTTGTGCTGACGCGCGATGGCCGTATGGACAATATGGAAATCCAGGTCGAGGCGCGACCGGAGGCGAACTTCCCTGCGCGAGAGGCTGCGACGAAGCAACTGGTGCAATCGGTCAAGGACACCATCGGCATCACCGCAGTGGTCACGGTGCTCGATCCAGGAAGCATCGAGCGATCCGTCGGCAAGGCCAAACGCATCATCGATCGCAGGCCCAAGGAACAATGAACTAGATGGCCCGCAAACGCGCGAACGATTACGACGACAAACGACAGGCGATTCTCGATCGCTCGGCGGTGCTTTTCTCCGCGCACGGTTACGACCGCGCGTCGATGAACAAGATCGCCGAGGCCTGCGGCGTGTCGAAGGCAAACCTCTATCATTACTACAAGGACAAAGAGGGCCTGCTGTTCGACGTCATCCGCTTTCATCTCGAGGAACTGCTGGAGGTCGTCGAAACCGCTGACGATCCCGGTGCGCCGCCGGAAGCGCGGCTACGCGGCCTCATTGCTGCATTGCTGGAAGCCTACCGTGACGCCGATTCACAACACAATGTGCAGATCAGCAGCATGCGGTTTCTGCCGAAAGAGCGTCAGACCGAACTCAAAAGGATGGAACGCGATCTCGTCGTGATCTTTTCGTCCGCTGTCGCAGGCGTCGCACCTCACCTGACAGGCACCAAGATGCTGACCCCGGTGACCATGTCGCTGTTCGGCATGGTCAACTGGCATTACCTTTGGTTCAAAAGCACAGGTTCGGTCAGCCGCGCCGAATATGCCGATCTGGTGACCCGGCTGATCACTGACGGCGCGCGCAGCGTACTCAAGTCATCTCCCAAGGTATCTCCCAAGCCATCGAAGCGCGCGACAGCGGCTGAATAATCTCAGGTTCAAATCGGTGCTATCCGCACCCAACATCGAAGTGATCGCATGAAACTCGACAGCTACGTCAGCGGACAATGGATTGCACCGGGCCGCGATCTGATCGAAGTACGCAGTGCCGTCACCGGCGATGTGGTCGCGCAGGCAACCAGCGGCGGGCTGGATATGCGTGCCACCCTCGCCTATGCCCGCACCGTCGGCGGCAAGAACCTGCGGCGGCTGACGTTCCACCAGCGCGCTGACCTGCTGAAGAAGCTGGCGCAATACCTGACCGAGCGGAAAGACCAGCTTTACAAGCTGTCGTTCCAGACCGGCGCCACGCGCACCGACAACCTGATCGACGTGGATGGCGGCATCGGCACGCTGTTTGTCTATGCCGGCAAAGGCCGACGCGAACTTCCGAACGCCACCTTCCTGCTGGATGGCGCGGTGGAGCCGATGGGCAAGGCAGGAACATTCGCCGGACAGCACATAGTCACTCCGCTGCATGGCGTTGCCGTCCACATCAACGCCTTCAATTTCCCGTGCTGGGGTTTGCTTGAGAAGCTCGCGCCCGCGCTGCTTGCGGGCGTATCGGTTGTGTCCAAGCCCGCCACGGTCACATCCTACGTCGCGCACGCGCTCGCGCGCATGATTGCCGAGTCCGGCATTCTGCCCGAAGGCGCGTTCCAGTTTATCGTTGGCTCCACCGGCGATCTGTTCGATCACCTCACCTGCCAGGATGTTGTCTCGTTCACCGGCTCCGCCGACACATCCGAGAAACTGCAACGCCATCCCGTGATCGCGAAGGAAGCCGTCCGCTTCGTCGCAGAGCGTGACTCGCTGAACGCTGCGATCCTCGCGCCGGACGCAAAACCCGGCACACCGGAGTTTGACCTGTTCGTCAAGGAAGTCGCGAAAGAGATGACGGTGAAGGCCGGGCAGAAATGCACGGCAATCCGCCGCGCGTTCGCGCCGTCAGCCAGTGTCGATGCCGTGATCGCGGCGTTGCGCGAGCGGCTTGCAAAGGTGGCCATTGGAAATCCCGAACTGGAAACCGTTCGCATGGGACCAGTGGTCGGCCTCGACCAGCGCCGCGACGTCCTTGCGCATCTCAAGACACTGCGAACGGAAGCGCAAGTTGTTGCCGGCGATCCCGACAACTTCACCGTTGAAGGTGCGGACGTCACCCGTGGCGCGTTCCTGCCGCCTCTCCTGCTCCATTGCGCCGATCCCATTCGCGCCAATCATGTGCATTCGGTCGAAGCCTTCGGTCCGGTCTGCACCGTGATGGGTTACGGCGATCTCGAAGAAGCGATTGCGCTGACCAATCGCGGCGGCGGCAGTCTGGTCGCGTCGGTGTACACCCATGATCCGAAGGTCGCCTCAGAACTGGTGTTCGGTATCGGCAGCTTCCACGGACGCCTTGTAATGATCGACCGCGATTGCGCCAAGGAGCAGACCGGCCACGGCTCGCCGATGCCGCAGATGGTTCACGGCGGTCCCGGCCGCGCAGGCGGCGGCGAGGAACTGGGCGGCGTGCGCAGCGTGCATCACTACATGCAGCGCACCGCGCTGCAGGGCTCGCCCGCGATGCTGACCGGCATCACCGGAAGCTGGATGAAGGGCGCGCCCGTGATCGAGAAAGACCGGCATCCGTTCCGGTTTCATTTCGAGGATCTCGACGTCGGGCAGACCTTCTACTCGAAGGAACGCACCGTCACGCTCGAGGACATCGAACATTTCGCTCACTTCACCGGCGACACGTTCTATGCCCACATGGACGAGGAAGCCACCAAGGGCCATCCGTTCTTCCCCGGCCGCGTCGCGCATGGCTATCTTCTGCTGTCGTTCGCCGCAGGACTGTTCGTCGATCCCGATCCGGGTCCGGTACTCGCCAACTACGGTCTCGATACGCTTCGGTTCATCAAACCGATCCAGCCGGGCGAGACCATCAAGGTCCGCCTGACGGCAAAGGAGAAGTCGCCGCGCAACAAACAATACGGCGAAGTCCGCTGGGATGTTGAAATTTCGACCGACAAGGGCGAATCTGCCGCAACCTACGAGCTTCTGACCATGAATGCGGTTCGGCCACAGGCCTGACCCGATAACAATAAACAGGGAGAGACCAATGATCCTCGTGACAGTGATGTATCCGGTCGGCGAAGCATTCGATACCGACTACTATCTCAAGACGCACATGCCTCTGGTGAAGGATCGCTGGGGTCCGCTCGGTCTGAAAAGCGCGCAAGCGATCAAGGGAATCGCGAAAGCTGACGGCAGCGCGCCCGATTATCAGATGACAGCGCTGCTGACGTTCGGCTCGATGGACGATTTCAAGGCCGCCGGAAAAGCGCACGGCAAGGAAATCTTCGCCGACATTGCCAATTTCACCAAGGCGCAGGCCGTGGTGCAGATCAACGACGTGGTCTTTTAGGATTTAAGGCCCGTCAGGTGTCGTCAGCGGATCGAATTCACACGGATCCAGAAGGCGTTTCCCGCCCGGTGTCGAGCGAGGATACGGCAATCGCGCGTGCCTTCTCGCTCAAGGATCTTCCAGATTCGTTTTACGACGATCCCTACCCGACTTATCGCGCGTTGCAGTCAGCCGATCCGGTTCACCGTATGCCGGACGGATCGCTGTTCCTGACGCGGCATCGCGATCTGGAAGCGATCTACAAGGACACGACGCGTTTCAGCTCCGACAAGAAGGTCGAGTTCGCGCCGAAATACGGCGACGGGTCGCTGCTGTTTCAGCATCACACCACGAGTCTGGTGTTCAACGATCCGCCGCTGCACACCCGCGTGCGGCGGCTGATCGCCAGTGCGCTTAATCCCCGTGCCATCGCCGAGATGGAGCCGGGCCTGATTGCCCTTGTCGACCGGCTGCTCGATGCCATGCAGGCGCGCGGCCGCGCCGACATCGTCGAGGATTTCGCGTCCGCCATTCCGGTCGAGGTGATCGGCAACCTGCTCGCCATTCCGCACGAAGACCGCGCGCCGTTGCGCGGCTGGTCGCTGGCGATCCTCGGCGCGCTGGAGCCGTTCTTGTCGGTGGATGTGCAGGCGCGCGGCGAAAGCGCCGTCGGCGAGTTTCTCGATTATCTCCGCCGCCTGGTGGCCGACCGCCGCGTGCGGCCCGGTGATGCGGATCGCGACGTTCTCACGCGCCTGATCGAAGGCGAATCCAGCGGCGAACGCCTGAGCGAGATCGAGCTTCTGCAGAATTGCATTTTCATTCTCAATGCAGGCCATGAAACAACGACAAACCTGATCGGCAACGGACTGGAACTACTATTGCGTTTTCCGCACGAACGACAGCGCCTGATCGACGATCCCGCCCTGATCAAGCCGGCGGTCGAGGAATTCCTGCGTTTTGAGTCGTCGAACCAGCTTGGAAATCGCCGCGTCGTTCAGGACACCGAACTCGATAGCGTGAAACTCCCGCAAGGCGCGCTGATCACGCTCTGTATTGGCGCTGCGAACCGCGACCCCGATGTGTTCGCGCAGCCTGAGCGGTTCGACATCGGACGCTCACCGAACCGCCACCTTGCTTTCGCCTCCGGCGCCCACGCCTGCGTCGGCCTCACCCTCGCTCGTCTCGAAGGCCGGATCGCCATTAGCCGGTTCCTCGCCCGCTTTCCGAACTTCACGGCAAACGGTCCCGCCCATCGCGCGCGGCGCGTGCGTTTTCGCGGCTTCACATCGCTTCCCGTGAAGCTCGCATAGACATTCACATCAGGAAACTTGCATGACGACGTTCGACATAACCGCCGCGTCTGAACTTTTGAAATCCGCGCCCGCGCCTTGGGTGCAGGATCTGGATCTGTCGATCGAAAGCCTCACGGCAGACGGAGCAGTCCTGAAAATGCGTTTCTCGGAAAAGCTATGCCGCGACAACGGCGTGATTTGCGGGCAGGCACTGATGAGCTTTGCCGACACCGCGATGATTATCGCTGTCGCGTCGGCTGCCGGCGGATATTTCCCGATGACCACGGTGGACCAGACCATCCACTTCATGCGTCCGGCGATGCGCGCGGATGTTTTGGCGGAGGCTCGCGTTATGCGGCTCGGAAAAACCATGGCCTATGGCAGCATTGCCATCCGGACCGACAACGACGAACGTCCGGTCGCGATGGCGCAGACAGCTTACGCCCTGCTCCGTGATGCCAAATAATTACATCTGGTCGTAGTCGACCACCACGCGCTTCGAGACCGGGTGCGCCTGGCAGGTCAGCACGAAGCCCGCTTCAAGCTCCCACGGCTCCAGCGAGTAGTTAACGTCCATCTGCGTCTCGCCCTCGACAATCTTCGCACGGCAGGTGCTGCACATGCCGCCCTTGCAGGCGTACGGCAGATCCATGCCGGCGCGCAACGCCGCGTCGAGAATGGCCTCGCCGTCGGCAATCGGAACGTCCTTGCGCTTGCCGTCCACGATCAGCGATGCAATCGCTTTCGGCGGCGCCTCGGGGACCACCTGAACCTTAGGACGCGGCTTGCCGCCGAGGCCCGAGACGAAACGCTCGACATGCACATGGTCTTTCGGAATGCCGAGATCGACGCATGTCGCCTCGATCTCCTCGCTCATGGCGACAGGACCGCACACGAACACATGATCGACAGCCGCCGCCGGCACCATCGCGCGCAGCAATATCTCAACCTTCTCGCGGTCGAGCCGTCCGTACAGGATCGGCAGATCCTGCTCTTCCTGCGACAGCACATGGAACACCGACAGGCGGCCCATGAAACGGTCTTTCAGTTCCTCAAGCGCTTCGCGGAACAGGATGCCGTTGGTGGCGCGGTTGCCGTAGAACAGGAAAAAGCGGCTGTTGGGTTCGCGCGCAAGAATCCCGCGCACGATGGACATGATCGGCGTGATGCCGGAGCCAGCAGCGAATCCGACATGAACGCGCGCCTGATCGGGCGCATGTGCCACGCCGAACCGGCCGGTGGGCGTCATCACGTCCAGCTCATCGCCGGATTTCAGCTCGTCCAGCGCCCAGCTTGAGAACGCGCCGCCATCGACCTTCTTGACCGCGATGCGCAGTTCACGGTCGTCCGGGCTGGAGCAGATCGAATACGAGCGTCGCACTTCCTCGCCATCCATGGTGGTGCGCAGCGTCAGATACTGGCCGGGCGCAAAGGCATAGTCCTCGGCCAGTTGATCTGGAATTGAAAACGTCATCG
>CALRLJ020000192.1:0-7227 GCA_943368635.1 Sediminibacterium ginsengisoli
CGCGCTTGGCCACGGATTGAGCGAGCGCAAGTTAAGCATGGACGGAGCCGACCACACCGACGCGACCGAAATCGAGATGAGCGAGCAGGCCGATGACTGAGCCCCCCTCGCCCGCAACACGGATCGACGCGTTGGAGGTCCGGATCGCACATCTGGACGAGACCATCGAGGCCTTGAACACCACTATTACGGCGCAGTGGAAGCAGATCGATGCCCTGAGCCGCGAGATGCTCAGTCTGCGCGAGCGGCTTGAAGACGCCGAGATGAAATCGGGCGCGGGCACCGCGAACGAGCCACCGCCGCATTACTAAGCATTGTCACAACTGTGACAAACGCCGGCCGCCGGGACGGCGCTTGACGAATTAATCTTTCCGGCAAGCCTGCATTCGCAAAAAAATTGGTAATTCCGGCGCGGCTATGTATGGTCCACCCACGGAAATGGGGAGGACAATAATGCGTAAAATTGCAATTCTCGCAGGCGTCGCGGCTGTACTGGCCGCAGCACCGGCGATAGCCGACGATCTCAAGATCGCGCTGATCTATGGCAAAACAGGCCCGCTGGAAGCCTATGCCAAGCAGACCGAGAACGGCCTGCGCATGGGTCTGGAATACGCCACCAAAAACACCATGATGGTCGACGGCCGTAAGATCGTCCTCATTACCAAGGACGATCAGGGCAAGCCGGACCTCGCCAAGGCGGCGCTCGCCGAAGCCTATCAGGACGACAAGGTCGATCTCGCTATCGGCACCACCGCGTCAGGCGCGGCGCTGGCCATGCTGCCGGTCGCCGAAGAAAACAAGAAGGTGCTGATCGTCGAGCCGGCGGTGGCCGACGCCATCACTGGCGAAAAGTGGAATCGCTACATCTTCCGTACCGGCCGCAACTCGTCGCAGGACGCCATCTCGAACGCGGTCGCCATCGGCAAGCCGGGCGTGACCATCGCGACCCTTGGGCAGGACTTTGCGTTCGGACGCGACGGCGTGGCGGCGTTCAAGGAAGCGCTCGCAAAGACCGGCGCGACGCTTGCCGCAGAAGAATACGTGCCGCCGGGAACGACGGACTTCACCGCAGCCGGACAGCGCCTGTTCGACGCACTGAAGGACAAGCCCGGCAAGAAGATCATCTGGGTGATCTGGGCGGGCGGCGGCGATCCGCTGACCAAGCTGCAGGACATGGACCCGAAGCGCTACGGCATCGAACTGTCCAGCGGCGGCAACATCCTGCCCGCACTCGCCGCCTACAAGCGGCTGCCCGGCATGGAAGGCGCGACCTATTACTATTACGCCATTCCGAAAAACCCGATCAACGACTGGCTCGTCGCCGAACACCAGAAGCGCTTCAACGCGCCGCCGGACTTCTTCACGGCGGGCGGATTCGCCGCGGCGATGGCTGCGGTGACCGCGGTCACCAAGGCCAAGTCGACCGACACCGAGAAGCTGATCGCGGCGATGGAAGGCATGGAGTTCGATACGCCGAAGGGCAAGATGGTGTTCCGCAAGGAAGATCATCAGGCGCTGCAAAGCATGTATCACTTCAAGGTCAAGGTCGATCCGAACCTCGCCTGGGCCGACAACGAACTGGTGCGCGAGTTGAAGATCGAGGACATGAACATCCCGATCAAGAACAAGCGGTAACGACCTCTTCGTCATTGCGAGCGAAGCGAAGCAATCCAGTGCAACAAGCTGGATTGCTTCGCAGCTATCGCTCCTCGCAATGAGGAGCCACGAGATCCGGATATGACCCTCACCCTCGAGACTCGCGACCTGACCATCCGGTTCGGCGGCCACGTCGCCGTCAACAAGGTGAGTTGCACATTTCGCCCCGGCGAGTTGACAGCCATCGTCGGCCCCAACGGTGCCGGCAAAACCACCTACTTCAACCTGATTTCCGGGCAGTTGCGCCCGACCGCCGGCGACGTGTTGCTCGCGGGCGAGACCATCACCGGCCTCACAGCGCCCCTGCGCACCCGCAAGGGACTTGGTCGCGCGTTTCAGCTCACCAATCTTTTTCCGAATCTGAGCGTTGAGGAAAACGTTCGCCTCGCCGTGCAGGCCGGTTCCGGCGTTCATTATGAGATGCTGCGCCCGTGGATGAAGCGCCGCGATCTGATCGAGCGCGCCGACGCCATACTCGACAGCATCGCGCTCGGCAACCGCCGCACGATCGCAGCCGCCGCGCTCTCGCATGGCGATCAGCGCAAACTGGAAGTCGCGCTGATGATGGCGCTGGAGCCGAAGGTGTTCATGTTCGACGAACCGACCGCAGGCATGAGCGTCGATGAAGTGCCGGTGGTGCTCGATCTGATCGCGCGACTGAAAAAGGATCAGAGCAAAATCATCCTGCTGGTCGAACACAAAATGGATGTGGTGCGCTCGCTGGCCGACCGCATTATCGTTCTGCACAACGGGCAACTGGTCGCCGACGGCAAGCCCGCCGAGGTGATCGCCTCGCCCATCGTGCAGGAAGCCTATCTCGGCATCGCACCCGGAAAGACCGCCGCATGAGCGCCGCTCCGACAAAGGACATGCTGACCCTCACCGGCGTCCACACCCACATCGCGCAGTATCATATCCTGCATGGCGTCGATCTCACCGTTCCCGAAGGCCAGATCACCATGCTGCTTGGCCGCAACGGCGCGGGCAAAACCACAACCTTGCGCACGATCATGGGACTGTCGCCGCCCTCCTCCGGCACCATCACGCTGGCCGGTCAACGCACTGAAAAGAAGCTCACGCCCGACATCGCCAGCATGGGCGTCGGCTATGTGCCGGAATCCATGTCAGTGTTCTCCGATCTGACAGTGAAGGAAAACCTGATCCTCGCCGCGCGCGAAGGCCCACTCGACGATACGCGCCTGCAATGGATTTTCGGATTCTTCCCGGCGCTCAAACGCTTCTGGCTGTCACGCGCAGGATCACTGTCCGGTGGACAAAAGCAGATGCTGTCCATCGCCCGCGCCATTGTGGAGTCGCGCAAGCTGCTCTTGATTGACGAGCCGACCAAGGGCCTTGCGCCTGCCATCGTCGTCAATCTGATCGAATGCCTTGCCGAGGTGAAGAAGCGCGGTGCGACCATCCTGCTGGTCGAGCAGAATTTCCGCGTGGCGCAGGAAGTCGGCGACAACGTTCTTGTGATGGACAACGGCAAGATCGTGCATCGCGGCGCGATGGCCGAACTCGCGAGGGCCACGTCGTTGCAGGAAAAACTGCTGGGTCTCAGCCTCGAGGCGCACCAATGACCGATTCCACAACCCTCGCCGCCACTGAGCCCCTGCCACAGACAAAGCGCGATTTCATTCCGCTGCTGCTGCCCGTCGCACTCGCTCTCGCCGTGATCCCCTTCATCGGCTCACCGAGCACGTGGGTGACGTTGACGGTTGCGAGTCTCGCCATGGGCATGATGATTTTCATCATGGCGTCGGGCCTCACGCTGGTGTTCGGCTTGATGGACGTTCTGAATTTCGGCCACGGCGCGTTCATCGCGGTGGGCGCCTATGTCGCAACGCTGGTGCTGGCGCCAATGTCCGGCTACGTGCAGGCGGATTCGCTGTGGCTAAATCTCGCCGCACTCGCGCCAGCCGCATTGCTGGCGATGGCGGTGTCGGGCGCACTTGGGCTGGTGTTCGAGCGCGTGCTGATCCTCCCGGTCTACGGCAACCACCTCAAGCAGATCCTGATTACCATGGGCGGCCTGATAGTGGCCGAACAAGCGCTGTACGCGCTATGGGGGCCGCAGCGCATTCCGCTGCCGCTGCCGACATCCCTGCGCGGCTCTTTCATCTTCGGTGACATTGCCATCGCGAAATACCGCGTGCTGGCGATGATCGTCGGCCTCGTCGTGTTCGGATTTATCCTGCTGGTGCTGAACCGCACGAAAATCGGCCTGCTGATCCGCGCCGGTGTCGAGAACCGCGAAATGGTCGAAGCCCTCGGCTATCGTATCAAGCGGCTGTTCCTCGGCGTCTTCATGACAGGCTCCGCGCTGGCCGGTCTCGGCGGCATCATGTGGGCGCTCTATCGCGAGGAAGTTCACGCCTCTATCGGTGGCGAACTGACGGTGCTGATATTCATCGTCATCATCATCGGCGGCCTCGGCTCCATTGGCGGATGTTTCATCGGCGCGATTCTCGTCGCCATGGTGGCGAACTACGGCGGCTTCCTGATCCCGAAGCTGGCGCTGGTCTCGAACATCCTCTTGATGGTTGCGATCCTGATGTGGCGGCCGCGCGGACTCTACCCGGTGACAAATCGATGATGATCCTTTCTGGCGATCCGCCGCGCAGCCGCGTTCTCAGCCTGCTCCTCATCGTCATCGTGACATTGCTGGCGCTCGCGCCGTTTCTGTTTCCTGGCGCCAAGGCGATGAACGTCGCCACCAAGATCTGCATCTTCGCATTGCTGGTGGCGTCCTACGATCTGCTGCTCGGCTACACCGGCACCGTGTCGTTCGCGCATACGATGTTCTATGGCATCGGCAGCTACGGCGTTGCGATCGCGCTCTACGCTATGGGGCCGACATGGTCAGCGGTCGCCACCGGCATCGTGATCGGCCTTCCGCTCGCCGCATTCGTCGCGCTTTGCATCGGCCTGTTCTCGTTGCGCGTGCAAGCGATTTTCTTTGCGATGATTACGCTGGCGGTTGCGTCCGCCTTTCAGGTGCTGGCCTCGCAATTGTCCTGGCTGACCGGCGGCGACGACGGACGTAGCTTCCGCCTGCCGGAGTTGTTGCGTCCCGGCACCGTGATCGTTCCGAAAGAGCTGTTCGGCTTTGAGATCAACGGACGGACGCTCACCTACTATATCGTCTTCATAGTCGCGGCGGCGTTGATCCTCACGCTGCTGCGCATCGTTAACTCGCCATTCGGCCGCGTGCTACAGGCCGTGCGCGAAAATCGTTTCCGCGCTGAGGCGCTCGGCTATCGCACGGTGTTTCACCTGACATGGGCGAACGTGCTCGCCGCTCTCGTCGCTGCCTGCGCCGGCGTCCTGAATGCCCTGTGGCTGCGTTATGCCGGGCCGGACACGCTCTCCTTCACCATCATGATCGATATTCTGCTGATGGTGGTGATCGGCGGTATGGGCACGATGTACGGGGCGATCATTGGCGCTGCGATTTTCATTCTCGCCGAGAATTATCTTCAGAGCCTGATGGGCATGGACTCGAAGGCAACGGCAAGCGCAGGCATCCCCGTGCTGCCGGACCTGTTGCATCCCGATCGCTGGTTGCTGTGGCTCGGCCTATTGTTCATCGCGAGCGTGTATTTCTTCCCGACCGGCGTGGTCGGGAAATTGCGCGGGAAGAGCTGATATAAAAATGGCCGGGCAAGCCCGGCCATTCTAAGTGTTATTTCGGGCTACATTCACCGCGCCGGATCGGGATACACCATCGAGCGCCAGCCGCTACGATCGAATGGCTTCCACTCACCTTCCGCCTGGGCGAGGCGTTCCGCGACGGCGTAAACAATCGCCGGATGGTGGCCCATGCCGCAATGGCTCGCGCCCTGTACCTCGATGTTCTCAGCAAATGTGCCGGGCTTCTCGATACAACTCTGCCACGCGCAGATTCCGTCCGTCCGGCTAAAGATTGCCGTGGTCGGTACAGGCGGCGTCTTCGCCATCTCACCGCCGAACTGCGGATTGTGGTCGTCCGCGCGCTGGCCGCTCACCGTTTCATAGGTACGCCACGCATTGGTCGCCTTCGGATTGCCCGCGAACGGGCTACCGAGTGTGATGACCGAGCGCACGCGATCCGGCATCATCTTCGCAAGCTGGCGTGCATAGATCCCGCCGAGGCTCCATCCCACCAGACTGACCTTGCGCCCGTGTTCCTCGTTGAGATCCTTCAGCAGATTCAACATGGCGTCCTGAACGCCGGCGCGCGGACCAAAGTTGCGTCCAAGGCCCCACCCGCTCACGGCATAGCCGCGGCTCTCGAGGAACGAACGCAGTGGTCGCGTCGCGGTGTCGCTGGTGATGAGGCCCGGCAGCACGAGTACCGGATGACCGTCGCCCTTGGGCGCGAGACTGAGCAGCGGCAGCGCGCCAAGAAAGGCGCCGAATTCGTTGATGGCACGGGCCTCAAGCAGCATCAGCAATTTAGACGGCGGACGAAGCGTCTGGGCAGCAGCGGACATTCGATTTCCTTTTCGTCAGTACGTTTCCGGCTTTCGGCCGGCACGACAAAATCAATTCCGGTATGCGAAACGAATCAAGACAGCACGCCAATCAACGCACATTCATTCAAGCTAGGGGGCAAATTCCGCCATTTCAAGCCGCCTTCGTCGTGTTTGAAACAAGTGTTGCATATCGTCGACAGGCTGGATTTTGGCTTGAATAATCAAAGCGCTTTCAGCGCCATCTCCGCCGTGTGGAGTGCCAATCCTGCCAGTCCCCCGATCATCGCCCCGTTGAAGCGGATGTATTGCAGGTCTTTCCCGATGTTGATCTCGATCAAGTTGATCAACTGCTTCATGTCCCACGATTTGACCTGATCGGCGATAAACCGCGACACGCCGCTCTTCTGATCGGCGATGAAGCTGCGCAGCACTGCGACGATGCCCTTGTTGATTTCCGCGCGCATCTCGCCATCGGCGCCAAGCTGCGTGCCGGCTTCCACGAACACATTGGTCAGATGGTGATGCAGAACATTGCTTTCGCCGCTGGCATTTCTGTCGATGAAGGCTTTGACATTGGCCCAGATGTCGCGCGTGAGCGCGGCAAGCTCGGGACGCGCAAGAAGATCGCGCTTCAACCCGTCGAGACGGTCCGCATAGGTCTTGTCATTTGCAAGCTTATCAGGAAGCGTCAGCAGAATACGATCGACCTCATCACGGAACGGATGATGCGGGTCGGCGCGCACTTCTTCAAAGAACGACGTGGCCGATGCCGCGACCTTCTTCAGCAAGAATTTGTCCGCGCGATAGAATTTCAGCAGCGTTGGGAGCTCGTTGCGAATTTTTTCGCGGATCAGCTCAAGCGTGTCGGGCTTGTTGAGCGAGTCGTGAATCGCTTGCAGCAAATCGTCGAGCATCCCCTTGTGACGGCCCTCGGCGATAAAGCCGCGCAGCGTTCCCGCAGCCAGCGGCGCGAGATCGACGGTTTGCAGTTGCGTCACGATGCGACGCGTGAAGTATGACTTCAGCCCGGACGTCTCGGCTGCCGTCAGCGCTTCCGGCAACAAACGAAGCACAAAGCGCGCAAGATCCGAGCTCTTCTTGGCGTCGATCA
>CALRLJ020000193.1:0-7182 GCA_943368635.1 Sediminibacterium ginsengisoli
GCTTGAGGATCTTCCGGTCCCGCTTCCGAACGCCAATCCGAACGCCCCTTCTTCCTCCATCCCGCTGCGGACGGTGGCCACGTTCGAGCAGACCGAGGGCGCCAACCAGATCAGCCGCGAAAACGGCAAGCGGAGGGTGGTGGCAACCGCCGAAGTGCGTGGGCGCGACATCGGCTCTATGGTCGCGGAGGCGCAGACCAAGGTTGATGAGCAGGTCAAACTAGCGCCCGGAAGCTTTTTGACCTGGGGCGGACAGTTTGAGAATTTTTCGGTCGCGCGTCAGCGCCTGATGATTGTCGTGCCAGGCTGTTTCCTACTGATCTATCTTCTGCTCTTTGGCGCGCTGGGCTCACCGCGAGACGCCCTCATCGTCTTCAGCGCCGTGCCGCTGGCGCTGACTGGCGGTATAGCTGCGCTTTGGCTGCGTGGCATGCCCTTCTCTATCTCGGCGGCAGTCGGATTCATCGCCCTGTCCGGTGTCGCCGTGCTCAACGGCTTGGTGATGCTCACTCAAATACGAAGGCTCATCCTTGAAGGTGTCGGCACCCAATCGGCCATCAGCCAGGGCGCCCTCACCCGTTTTCGCCCGGTCATCATGACGGCGCTGGTCGCCTCGCTGGGTTTTGTGCCCATGGCCATCGCGACGGGCACCGGAGCCGAAGTGCAGAAGCCGTTGGCGACCGTTGTGATAGGGGGGCTGTTAAGTGCCACGTTGCTGACGCTGCTGGTTCTGCCCGCGCTCTACTCCTACTTCGCAACTGCCCAAACAGAGGCGAAGCCCGACGGTGCATTCATCTCCAGCTAAGCCACTAAATAGAAGCGGACGGTACGACATGCTGAAGAAAATTCAGGGCTGGTTCGGGATGCCGCCCCAGGGGCAATCACTGGGGCTCGGCCACGGGCCGGAAGACGGCAACGGTCATGGTCATGGTCATGGTCACACGCATGGGTCGATAGACCCCACCATTGCCACAACGACAAAGGGCATCTGGGCTATCAAGTGGGCGTTCATCGTGCTGGCGATCACGTCCGCCTTGCAGCTTGTGGTCGTCGTGCTCTCGGGTAGTGTCGCACTGCTCGCCGATACCATTCATAACGTCGGGGATGCGGTGACCGCGATTCCTCTCTGGATCGCGTTCGTGCTGGCGCGCCGCAAGCCGAGCAGGACGTTCACGTATGGTCTAGGACGGGTCGAAGATCTGGCGGGCGTGGCCATCGTGGCCATCATTCTGTTCAGCGCGGTCTTCGCGGGCTACGAAGCGGTCAACCGCCTGATTCATCCGCAGAGTATCGATTTCATTCCATGGGTGGTGGCCGCCGGCATCATAGGGTTTCTCGGTAACGAAGCGGTGGCGGTCTTTCGGATCCGCGTCGGGCGCGAGATCAACAGTGCAGCGCTCATCGCCGACGGCTATCACGCGCGCACTGATGGTTTTACAAGTCTCGCTGTTGTCTTGGGTGCAATCGGCGTGTGGCTGGGATTTCCGCTGGCGGACCCGATCGTCGGACTTCTTATCACCATCGCCATCTTCGGCATCGTCTGGCAGTCTTCCAAGGCGGTGTTCGTCCGAATGCTCGACGGCATCGACCCCGAGGTCACCGACAAGATTAGGCACGCGGCCGGGCACATCGAAGGCGTCCGCGAAGTCCTCGACGTCAAGGCGCGTTGGCTCGGACATCGCCTGCTCGCCGACGTCGTTGTCCGTGTCCGCGCGGATATGTCTGTGGCCGACGCCGACCGTTTGGCGGAAAACCTCCGGCATGAAATGATTGAGCACTTACCCGCGCTCTCCGTTACGAACGTGCGGGTGTCGTCGGTAAGCGGACGACGCCCGGGCGCGGAAAGGACATGATGCTCCGCTGATCGCGACCTCCCGACGAAGATGCCATCAACCCCGCCATATGGCACGCGACATTACGAGTTGCGTGAGAATGTTTATTGGTTCGCCGGCTGCTGCAAGACGATCGTGGCGGTATCGTCCATGAACATCATCGTCGGACGGAATGAAATGCGCAGTGCGCGCTCATGATCGGGGAAGCATGCGCTGCATTAACTGGTCGCGGAATACAAATATATGGGTGAAGGCCGCGGCAACGTGGACGCCGCTGACGATGAACAGCCCCAAACCGGCTGCTTGATGCCAGCCGCCGAACAGGCGACCGGCGGCTGATCCGGGAGCAGTCAGCATCGGCAGCGGCACTGCGAAAAAGAACGATACCTGCCAGCCACGAAACGACGCAAAGAACCAACCGGTGATCGTGACCGCAAAGACCAATCCATAGAGAAGCCAATGAACGCTTTCTGACATCACCCGCTGCCAGCGAGTCAACGTATCTACGGGTGCGACCGGATGGAGTAGCCGCCATGCAAAGCGCAGAATGATCAGCATCATAATGAAAAGACCGATAGAGGTATGCAAAGTCATCGCAGTGCCAGGCTTCATATCCCGTTCAATGTCCGGCATCAGCCATCCGATCGGAAACTGTACCAGAAGCAGCGCCACGATCGCCCAGTGAAAGGCCTTGGCGGTATTGCCGTAGCCGGCTTGTGTTGCCATTCCGGGATTCTCAGTATTGATGAAGAAGGAATTGGATCGCAGACTTAATACCCTTTTTTCTCGGGCTTTTCTGCCGCTTTCACGATATCCCCGTCGGTGAACAGGATACCCTTCAGAATCTCTAGTCACTCCTTCTTACGCCGAAGCAAAAACTTCGGATCCATGCCGAAATGCTTGAACTCATCCTTTTGGTCGTTCTCTTTGATCGCACAGGCTTCCCGGTCATGCCAGCCGATTGCCTCGGCGTCATCGACGAGTCCGGCAATCATCCGTGAAAAGGTACGCGTCTCCGAGGACAGTTCTGCTACAGATTCATGGTCCTGTTCCGTTGCCATATTCTGTTCCTGTGTCGAGTCTCGAAGAAAAATGAAGTTTTTGCTGCCCGCTTCCGGTGGTTCAAGCCGGATGCCGTCCTGCCCGCTGAGGCAGGAAAGCGATGCATCCGACGATGAATACCGCGAGCACGGCAGACGCCGCGTATCGACTTAGTGCCAACCCGCCGTTGGAGAGCGGCTTGTCCAGGAAGTCGCCGACTGTTGCACCGAGCGGGCGGGTAAGGATGAAGGCGGCCCAGAACAAAAACGTGCGCGACATGTTCGTCCAAAAGTACGCCGCGGCTACGATCGCCAGCGCGGCTCCGAACACGACGGCACCGCCGCTGTAACCGAGTCCCGTGGAATCCGCCATCCAGTCCCCAAGCGCAGTGCCGAGGGTCTGGGAGAACATGATGGTCGCCCAGTAAAACACTTCCGCCTTGGCCGTGGTGACGCTTTCCACCGATACGGTCCCAAGCGAATGATACCAGACCGCAAGCGACAGCAGCAGGAGAGCGAGGAGAATCGAGCTGCCGCCGAGATATCCGATGCCGAGGGACCGGTCCACGAAGTCGGCAAGCGTCGTTCCCGCCGTCGTCGTCGCCACGATCACTGTCCAGTAGCGAAAAGGATGGAATTTCCTGGCACTTATCTGCGCCGCAACGGCGGCGACGAAGAGGGCCGCAAAGATCGCCGTGCCGATGAGATAACCCAGATGCATCGACATCGTCACCGCGTCGCCGCCGGTTTCTCCCAGCGTCGTCGCAGCGATCTTAATGATCCAGAACCCGAGCGTGACTGCGGGCACCTTGCCCAGACTTTCGCGAAGTTGGTCATTCATGAAAATTTTCTTTCGATCGAGGCGCATTTGTTCTTGGCGGGCCTTCGGCTTATCACTTGCCGGCAAGGCGATTTATCGTGGCGAGGACTTCGTCGAGCGCGGACTTGCAGGCTGCGAGGTCCGGCGACGTGGCCCTCGCTGCTGTAAGGGCGCGGTCGATGGCCTTGTCCAGGGTGTGCCAGTCCGCAGCGGCCCGCGGCTTCAATCCGGCTTCCGCCTCGTCCCAGGATGTTTCGAGATCCTTCAGGCGCGCCTTCGCCCCGGCCAGATCGCCCTTGTCCAATAGCGCCTTGCTGTCGGCGACGAGGCTTTGAAAGGCAGTAAGATCTCCCAATTTGGACGACGCGGCATGCGCCTGCGTACTGCCGGCGACGACAATAGGTGCCGACAGAATTGCGCCGGACAGCGGCCCTACACCAAGCAGCAACGACAGGACGATCTTATAAAAGGCTTTTTGGGCAGACATTTTCGATCTCCATTTTTCGATAGTTTTGTGTCGGGTGGATCATGCGCGTTCGTCAGCGGCGGCTGGCCTGTCGTACAGGGTGAGGAACGCGACAAGCGCAACGATGACGGTGAGAAAGCCGACGCTGGTGTAGACCGAGCCGAAGCCGAGCCCGCCATACTCGCGCGATTGCGAGAGCAGGTCGCCGAGCGAAGCTCCGAGAGGCCGCGTCAGGATGTAACCGAGCCAGAAGCAGAGCACCGCGTCCGCGCCGAGATAGTACGCCATCGTGACGACCGCGATCATTGCGCCGAAGACGACAACACCGAGATTGAAGCCAAGCCCCATGGCCTCGGTTGCGAGATCCCCGGCGGCCGTGCCCAGAGCGAAGGTGACTAGGATGGCGGTCCAATAGAACAGTTCGCGCCGCCCGGTGACGATGGTGTGAATCGAAAGCGTGCGCTCCACGGCATACCAGGCCGCGAACGTCGCGGCCAAGGCCGCCGCAAATATCGGCGTACTGACATAGAGGCTTACGCCCATGCCGTCGGTGAGCGCGTCGGTGATCTGGGTCCCGACCACGCTGACGAGCACGACGGTCAGCCAGTAGATCCAGGGAACGTAGCGCAACATCCGCATCTGAAGCGTCAGCGCCGCGACCAGCAGCGTCAGCGTGATGGCGTCCGTTACCGCGGTCCCAAGTCCAGCATGCACGGCCAGGTAGTCGGCCCCGGTCTCGCCGACCGTGGTGGACATGATCTTGATCGCCCAGAAGGCGAGCGTCACTTGCGGAACCTTATTGAGAGCTCTGGCAGCTGGGTTTTTAGCGAAATCCATGGCGCTTCCCTTCGCAGGGCTGTCGGTATTCATGCGCCCTTTCGTATCGTTAGGGTCGCCGACTTAGCGATGACTTAGCCAAGTCCCGTGTGCCGCAGCACCGCCGCGAGGTGAATTGGCCAATGCGCCGCTAAGTACCCTGGGCCAGACAGGACGAGGGGCAATTTCTGGGGAGCACAAAATGAACAAGCTGAAGACGATCGTTTGCGTCGCCGCCATCACGCCCTTGTCAGCGGCGCGACGGCTGGCGCGTTGATAGCCGTGAAATTTTCAGATCTCCACCATGCAACGCTCCAACTTAGCGGCAGCTTGGGAAGCGGCTCTTCCGGGGACCGCGTCAAATCACGCCCATTGGTTCGGCGCGGCGCTAAGGCCGCGCTAAGTCTGGCTATCAATAAATCGCGACACACGTAACCAACCAGGAGATTACAACATGTCCCGATCCTTGATTGCCATCTGCGCTACCGCGCTTCTGGTCTCAACCGGCGCGTTCGCCGAAACCTCTGCAAATTCAGCGAATGATGCAGGACCGATTGCATCGGCAAAGATTTCGATGGACGCTGCCGTTTCCGCGGCGGAAAAACACGTTCAGGGCAAGGCGGTCCGTGCCGAATACGAAAAGCAGAAGGGCGGCGGCTGGGCTTATGATGTCGAGGTGAAGGCCGGCGCCAAGGTTTTCGACGTGAAAGTCGATGCTGAGAAGGGTACGGTTCTGGCTTCGACCGAGGATGCGGCCGATTCCGACGATGACGGCGATAAAGCCGATTGAGGGGCCGGACGCGAGAGATCACGGCGGCGGGCTTAAGTTCGTTCGCCGCCGGATCGGCCAACAGGAGAACAAATGCGGGTACTGTTGATCGAGGATGACCGCATGATTGGAGCGGCGGTTGCGCAGGCGCTGAAAGACGCAGCCTACGCGGTCGATTGGGTCACCGACGGCGAGAGCGCAATTGAAGCGGCGGAAGTAGAGACCTACGACGTGGCACTGCTCGATCTGGGTCTTCCCATCCGCGATGGGCGCGAGGTTTTGCGTCGGCTCCGCCAGAACGGCCGCGCGCTCCCGGTTATCATCGTCACAGCGCGCGACGGCCTCGACGATCGGATCGACGGACTCGACCTCGGTGCCGACGATTATCTGGTCAAGCCCTTCGAAATCCGCGAGTTGCTGGCCCGGATGCGTGCCATTCTTCGGCGGCCAGGCAGCGGCACCTCTCCGCTGTTGAGCAATGGAGTCATCAGTCTCGACCCCGCAACTCACGAGGCCGTCCACGACGGCGAGACTTGCCACCTGACCGCGCGGGAGTTCGCGCTTTTACAAGCGTTGCTGACCCGGCCCGGCGCCATCCTTTCGCGCAGCGATCTCGAGCGGCACATTTACGGCTGGAATGAGGAGGTCGAAAGTAACGCCATCGAATTTCTGATCCACGCGATCCGCAAGAAGATCGGGTCGGCGGCTATACGTAATGTCAGGGGGGTTGGATGGATGGTCGATCGGGCATCGTGATGCGTTCTCTCCGCGCCCGGCTCTTTGTCGGCCTGACCGTTACGATTGTGGTCGCAGGCCTTGGCGCTGGTGCGCTGGCTTACAACTGGGCTTTCGATGAGGCGATCGAGCTACAGGATTCAATCCTCATTCAGATTGGAGCGGCAGCAGGCGCGATCCATACATCGGAGCCTACGCCCGCCGGCATCGACGCCGAGGCACGGGTTGTGATCGAACCACTCGATGGTCCGGGAAGCGATACAAAGGACAGGCGCGCCCTCAAGAGTTTACCCGACGGGTTACATGTCGTCGCGCGCAGCAATGGACCCTGGCGCGAATTTATCCGAACGCGTGCGGACGCCAGCCGCATTGCGATCGGTCAACCCACCGCGATCCGGGACGAGATCGCACGCGACAGCGCGCTTCGGACCGTGGTGCCGTTACTGGCCCTGATTCCCTGTCTGATGCTGATCGTTGCCTTAGTTATTCGCCAAACGCTTCGGCCGATGTTGTCGCTCTCCGAGCTGCTCGATGCGCGTGAGGCCGATCAACTCCAACGGCTTCCGCTCGAAGGCATGCCTGATGAATTGCATCCGTTCATCACCTCAATCAACCGGTTGCTGGAACGCGTTCAGGATCTCATCGACCAGCAAAAGCGGTTTATCGCCGACGCGGCCCATGAGCTCCGCACCCCCATCACCGCC
>CALRLJ020000194.1:0-7151 GCA_943368635.1 Sediminibacterium ginsengisoli
TTCGCTGTAAATGTCGGACAGCGCGCGTTCGATGCCGGACAGCGCCGTGCTGTCGATGCCGTTCGAGCGGGTCTGGTCGATGCGCTGGCCGAGCGAGCGAATTTCGCCTTCGAGGGATTCGATCGCACGGCGCGGCAGCGCCTCGGTGATGGCCTGACGAATTTCGGCCAGCTCGCTGCGGAACGAGGCGATCGATTGTTCGATGCCGTCGGGGCGGCGCAGGGTTTCGATCTGGCTGGTGATCTGGGACAGCTGCCGTTCAAGGCCGGAGAAATCTGCCTGCGGCTGGATCGGTGGCGCATGGTTGACGAAGGACGGCGGCGGCATCCGCGTCGATGGTTGCGGCATCGCGCGTGGCGCGCCGTCGAGCTCGCCCTGTCGCGCAACGATTTCCGCGATCGAGAAGTCCATCGGCGACATGTTCGGCATCGTCGCAGGCGCCATGCGCGGAGCGGGTGCTGCGCGGTAGGGCGCACTTTGATGGGGAGGCGTGTCCGAGATTTGCGACAGCCGGGCGTCCAGCCGCGAAATGGCATCGTTCAGCTGCCGGGCGACAGCAGGCTCGCCTCTGGGGCCAGCCGGGGTATGCGACATGTGGTCGACCTGGCGGGCGATCGAGTCGAGCCGTTTGTGGATTTCAGCGACATCCTGGGCTTCCCGGGACGTCGGGCCGGGGCTGCCGATTGCGGAATTCAGCCAATCTCCCAAGGACATACCGGCACGTCGCGCGGAAGCCTCAGCCCTTTCGCGGACCGATGGCTCGATTCCGTCAACACTCCACGATACGCGCGCTGTCATGCCTTGGTCCGGTGTCGGCGCTGGCTCCTGCCAGAGCGCTTCAGGCCCCGCGTCTCCTTGAAGAGACAATCAAATTTCGACGCGAGACGTCTGTTTCCAGTCCCGACTTTTTCGCGTTACGGTAAAGACCGGGTTAATGAGCCCCCCTTCGGGGCTGAAAAGTTACCCGCGCGCCATGCAAATTTGGAATGACGACTTCGGTCTCCGGACCGGGCCGTTCCGGCCGCGCGCGGACCAGTCATGATGTCGCAAGTTCTGCTTATCGCCCCGCAATTGGGCTAGAGTTCCCGCCGATATTGCCGCACTGCAAAAAAGTGCCTATGGAAGGGCCGCTTCAGCCAGGAGGACGTAAATGCCGATCTACAAAGCGCCCGTCGAAGACGTGACCTTTTTGTTCAACGACGTTTTCCAGTTCGACAATTACAACAACCTTCCCGGCTTCAGCGACGCATCCGCCGATGTCCGCGCCGCGATTCTGGATGAAGCCGCCAAGTTCAGCGAGCAGGTGCTTCAGCCGCTCAATCACAGCGGCGACCTCGAAGGCTGCACGCGCCATGACGATGGCCGCGTCACCACGCCGAAGGGCTTCAAGGAAGCCTTCAAACAATTCGCCGATGGCGGCTGGATTGGTCTCGCAGCCCCGCAGGAGTTCGGCGGACAGGGCTTGCCCGCGTCGCTGTCGGAAACGGTCAGCGAATTTCTGTCGTCATCCAATATGGCGTTCGGCATGTATGGGGGCCTGACGCAAGGCGCCATGGCCGCGCTTCTCGTGCACGGCACGCCGGAGCAGAAGAAGACCTTTGTGCCGAATATGGTTGCCGGCAAATGGGCCGGCACCATGAATCTCACCGAGCCACAGTGCGGCACCGATCTCGGTCTGATGCGCACCAAGGCCGTCAAGCAGGCCGATGGCACCTACAAAATTTCCGGCACCAAGATTTTCATCTCCGGTGGCGAGCAGGATCTGACTGAAAACATTGTGCATCTTGTGCTTGCGCGCATCGAAGGCGCGCCTGCGGGCATCAAGGGTGTTTCGTTGTTCGTGGTGCCGAAGATCAAGCTCAAGGCCGACGGGTCACTCAGCGGCGAGCCGAACGGCGTGTCGTGCGGCTCGATCGAACACAAGATGGGAATCCACGCCAATTCGACCTGCGTGCTGAACTTCGACAATGCGGTCGGAACGCTGGTCGGCACTGAAAATAAAGGCATGGAGGCGATGTTCGTCATGATGAACGAGGCTCGCCTCGGCGTCGGCGTTCAGGGCCTCTCGCAATCCGAAGTCGCCTATCAGAATGCCGCAGCTTATGCGCGCGACCGCTTGCAGGGCCGCGCCATCAGCGGCGTCAAGGCGCCCGACAAGCCGGCCGATCCGATCATCGTGCATCCCGATGTCCGCCGCACGCTGATGTCGATTCGTGCCTTCAACGAAGGCGCGCGCGCCCTTGTGGTGTGGACTTCGTTGAAGAGCGACGTGGCGCATCGCTCTGAGGATGCGAAGGAACGTGAAGCAGCCGACGACCACATGGGTCTGTTGACCCCGGTCATCAAGGGCGTGCTCACCGATCAGGGATTTGCCAACGCGGTTGCCGCCCAGCAGATGTTCGGCGGTCACGGCTTCATCGTCGAGACCGGCGTGGAGCAGTTCGTGCGCGATGCCCGCATCACGATGCTGTATGAAGGCGCCAATGGTATTCAGGCGCTCGATCTGGTCGGCCGCAAGCTCGGCCGCGCCGGTGGACGCGCCATTACGGCGTTCTTCAACGAAGTCAGCGCGTTCGCCAAGGACAACAGCGCAAATGACGCGATGAAGCCTTACATCGCGCCGCTGAATGCCGGCTTGAAGGATTTGCAGCAGGCCACCATGTGGCTGATGCAGAACGCGATGGGCAAGCCCGACAATGCGGGCGCGGCCTCGACGGACTACATGCATCTCTTCGGGCTTGTTGCGCTCGGCTATATGTGGGCGCGCATGGCGAAAGTCGCGCAGGACAAGATGGCGAACTCCGGCGAGCAGCCCTATCTGAAAAACAAGCTCGTGACGGGCAAGTTCTTCATGGAGCGGATGTTGCCGGAAACTTCGCTGCGCCTGTCGCGCATCCAGTCCGGCTCAGACACCATGATGGAACTCGCGGCCGAAGCGTTCTGACGTTCGCTATCGTCTCGCGCCGGTTTCCGGCGCGAGCGTCCGATCGCACTATCTCCAATTTCAATAGATCCCCAGGAGGGCGTCATGCCAGAGGCATTTATCTACGATCACGTGCGCACGCCGCGCGGCAAGGGCAAATCCGATGGCTCGCTGCATGAGGTGACGGCGCTGGCGCTGGCCACCGCGCCGCTGAAGGCACTCAAGGAGCGCAACAACCTCGCCCCCAATAGCATCGACGACGTCGTGCTCGGCGTGGTCGATCCGGTCGGCGAGGCGGGCGGTGACATCGCGCGGTTTGCGGCGATGAACGCCGGTTTCGATACGTCGGTGCCGGGCATCCAGATCAATCGTTTCTGTGCCTCGGGCCTCGATGCGGTGAACTTTGCGGCGGCGCAAGTCATGTCGGGCCAGCACGAACTGACGATCGGCGGCGGCGCGGAATCCATGAGCCGCGTCGGCATCATGTCGTCGGGGGCTGCCTGGCCGATGGACCCGTCGATGGCGGTGCCGAGCTATTTCATGCCGCAAGGCGTGGCGGCAGATTTGATCGCCACCAAGTACGGCTTCTCGCGCGACAACGTCGATGCTTATGCGGTGCAGAGTCAGCAGCGCGCCGCCAAGGCGTGGGACGAGGGCCGTTTCAAGAAGTCGGTGGTTCCTGTGAAGGACATCAACGGCATCACGATTCTCGACAAGGACGAGCACATGCGTCCTTCGACCACGATGCAGTCACTCGGGCAGTTGCAGGCGTCGTTCGCGGCGATGGGCGCGATGGGCGGTTTCGATGCGGTGGCCGTGCAGTCGCATCCTGAAATCGAGGCGGTCAACTACGTTCATCACGCCGGCAACTCGTCGGGCATCGTCGACGGCGCGGGCGCTGTGCTGCTTGGCAGCGCGGACGCCGGCAAGAAGAACGGTCTGAAGCCGCGTGCCAAGATTCGTGCATTCGCCAATATCGGCTCCGAGCCTGCGATGATGCTGACCGGTCCGGTCGACGTCACCAAGAAGGTGCTGGAACGCTCCGGGATGAAGCTGTCGGACATCGATCTGTTCGAACTGAACGAAGCTTTTGCCTCCGTGGTGCTACGCTACATCCAGGCGTTCGAGATCGACAACGACAAGATCAACGTCAACGGTGGCGCCATCGCCATGGGCCATCCGCTCGGCGCAACCGGCGCGATGATCCTCGGCACCGTGCTCGATGAACTCGAGCGCACCAACAAATCCACCGCTCTGGTCACGCTGTGCATCGGCGGCGGCATGGGCACCGCGACCATCATCGAGCGCGTTTGAGGATCAATCACATGACTTACAAGAATTTCAAGGTTGAGACTGACGCCGACGGCATTGCGCTGGTGACGTGGGATATTCCCGGCAAGTCGATGAACGTGCTGGACGAGACCACCAACACCGAACTCGCTGCCATCGTCGATGCGACCACCAAGGACGCGGCGATCAAGGGTGTGGTCATCACCTCCGGCAAGGAAGCATTCTCCGGCGGCGCAGACCTGACCATGCTGGAAGGCATGAACCGCGCTTATCTGGAATTGCTGAAAGCCAAGGGTGAGGAAGTCGCCAACACGTTCGTGTTCGACGAAGTTCGCAAGCTGTCGCAAGCGTTGCGCAACATCGAAACCAGCGGCAAGCCATGGGTGGCGGCGATCAACGGTCTCGCCTTCGGCGGCGCATTCGAACTGGCGCTGGCGTGTCACTATCGTGTCGCGTCGGACAACCCGAAGACCCGCCTCGGACTGCCCGAGATCAAGGTCGGCCTGTTCCCCGGCGGCGGCGGCACGCAGCGGCTTCCGCGCATGATCCAGCCGATGGACGCTTTGCAGATGCTGCTCAAGGGCGATGCCATCGATCTCAAGAAGGCTTCGTCCCTCGGCATCGTTGGTGCAGTGGTTCCTGCAGCCGATCTGATCAAGACCGCGAAGGACTGGATCAAGGCCGGCGGCAAGGCCGTGGCACCTTGGGACGAGAAAGGCTTCAAGCTGCCCGGCGGTCCTGTCTATTCGAAGGGCGGGATGCAGTTCTTCCCGCCGGCGAACGCGATCCTGCGTCGCGAAACCTACGATAACTATCCGGCTGCGCGCGCCGTCTTGCAGTGCGTCTATGAAGGCTTGCAACTGCCGATGGATGCGGCGCTGCGCGTCGAGTCGCGCTATTTCTCGAAGATCCTGCGCTCGAAGGAAGCGGCGGCGATGATCCGCTCGCTGTTCGTGTCGATGCAGGAACTCAACAAGGGTGCGCGCCGTCCGCAGAATGTGCCTCCCACCAAGGTTAAGAAATTGGCCGTGATCGGCGCGGGCTTCATGGGCGCGAGCGTTGGATTCGTCTCCGCGCAGGCGGGCATCGACGTGGTGCTGATCGATCGCGATCAGGAGAGCGCCGACAAGGGCAAGGGTCACGCCAAGACCATGCTGGACGGTCTGATCGCGAAGGGCCGCATGAAGCAGGACAAGGCCGATGCTATCTTGGGCCGCATCACGGCATCCGCGGACTACGCCGTGATCAAGAATTGCGACCTTGTGATCGAGGCAGTGTTCGAGGACCGCAAGGTCAAGGCCGAGACCTATGCCAAGGCCCAGCCGCTAATGCGCGAGGGTGCGATCTTCGCCTCCAACACATCGACGCTGCCGATCAATTCGCTGGCCGAAGAGTGGAAGGACCAGTCGAAGTTCATCGGCATTCATTTCTTCTCGCCGGTTGAGAAGATGCTGCTGGTGGAAATCATCGTCGGCAAGAACACCGGCGATGTGGCACTGGCGACAGCCCTCGACTATGTGCGCCAGATCGGCAAGACACCCATTGTCGTGAATGACTCGCGCGGTTTCTTCGCCAACCGTTGCGTGCTGCGCTACATTTCCGAAGGCTACGAGATGTTCAAGGAAGGCGTGCCACCCGCGATGATCGAGAATGTCGGCAAGATGGCCGGCATGCCGGTCGGGCCGCTGTCGCTCAACGACGAAGTCGCCATCGATCTGTCGCTGAAGATTCTGAAAGCGACCGAAGCGGACATGGGCGCGCAGGCGGTCGATCCGGCAGACAAGGCGCTTCTGATTGAGATGGTGGAGAAGCGCGGACGCTTTGGCCGCAAGAACGGCAAGGGCTTCTACGACTATCCGGAAAAGGGCAAGGGCCAGAAGAAATTGTGGCCGGAGCTGACGTCGCTGCAGTCCAAGCATCTCGATCCGGATACGCTGGATGTCGAGGAGTTGAAGCAGCGCTTCCTGGTGGTGCAGGCGGTGGAAGCCGCGCGCACCGTGGAGGATCACGTCATCACCGATCCGCGCGAGGCCGATGTCGGCTCGATCCTCGGATTCGGCTTTGCGCCGTTCACCGGCGGGACGCTGTCCTACATCGACTTCATGGGCACTAAGAACTTCGTCGAGCTGTGCCACAAGCTGGAAAAGAAATACGGCTCCCGCTTCACGCCACCGAAGCTGCTAATCGACATGGCAGCCAAGGGCGAGACCTTCTATGGCCGCTTCCCGCCGAAGAAGCTCGCGGCGTAATTCCTCTCCGTAAGGAGCAGAAACAAAAAGGCGGGATCATCGATCCCGCCTTTTCCGTTCCCGCAAATGTGATCGGGCTTTACGACGCCTTCAGCAATCCCTCGGCGGTCAGTGCTTCCTGCACCTTCGGCCGTGCGGCGACACGCGCCTTGTAGGCGACGAGATTCGGCAGGCCGGAAATATCCAGACCGACGCGGTCAGCCCATGCCAGCATTGTGAAGAGATAGGCGTCCGGCACGGTGAAGTGATTGCCCATCACGTAGTCCCGGCCCTTCAAGGCGCCGTCGATATATTTGAACTTGCCCATCAGGCGATCCTTGAAGAACGTCTTGGTGTCGTCCGACAGGACCGGCTGGAACAGCGGGCTGAAATTCTTGTGCAACTCGCTGGCGATGAAATTCAGCCATTCCTGTAGCTTGTACCGGTCGCTCGTTCCGTTGGCGGGCGCGAGATTCTTTTGCGGTGCGGTGTCGGCAATCATCTGGACGATGACCGCGCCCTCCGTCAGCAGATCGCCGCTGTCGAGGCCGAGTGCGGGCACCTGACCCTTGGGATTGATTGCATTGTAGTCGCTGCCGTCTTCCAGCTTCTTCGCCTTGAGGTCGACCCGGACCAGGTCGAACGGGAGTCCGGCCTCTTTCAGGGCGATATGGGGGGACAGCGAGCAGGCGCCGGGCGAGTAATAGAGT
>CALRLJ020000195.1:0-7122 GCA_943368635.1 Sediminibacterium ginsengisoli
TGGGCGTATTCGCAACCCAACTGGAATAACTCGATGGCGTCGGAATCGGTTTCGGCGCCTTCCGCAACCACTTCCATGTTGAGATCGTGTGCCAGTGCGACGATGGATTTCAGCAGCACCGGGCGCGCGCCGCGGCTGGAGGTGCGCACGAACGACTGGTCGATCTTGATGGTGTCGAACGGGAAGCGCTGCAGATAGGCCAGCGACGAATGGCCGGTGCCGAAATCGTCCAGCGACAGGCCGACGCCGAGCTCCTTGATCCGGTGCAGCATCTGGGCTGCGTGTTCGGGATTTTCCATCACTAGCGACTCTGTCAGTTCGAGCTTGAGCGAGCCGCGCGCCACGGCGGAGCGCGACAGCACGCCGCGTACGTCGTGGATGAGATCATGGCGCAGCAATTGCCGCGACGAGACATTGACGCTGGCGAAGATCGGCTCGCGCGACCGCACCGTGCGCTGCCAGATCGCGAGCTGCTTGGCCGTGGTGTCCATCACGAACAGGCCAAGCTCGACGATCAGGCCGATTTCCTCGGCAATCGAAATGAATTCCAGCGGCGACATGCGGCCGAGCTTGGGATGATCCCAGCGTGCCAGCGCCTCGAAGCCCGCGATGGTGCGATCTTCCAGCCGCACGATGGGTTGATAGAGGATCGTGATCTCTTCGCGCTCGATGGCGCGGCGCAATTCGGCTTCCAGCGCGAGGCGGTCGGTCTTGCGCGCGCGCATCGCGGGCTTGTAGACGTCGATGCGGTCGCCGCCGATGCGCTTGGAGTGATACATCGCAAGCTCGGCGTCCTTGATGATTTCCTCGGTCAGCGGGATCTGCGGATCGCTGAGTGCGAGACCGATGGAAGCTGTCAGGAAAATCTCGCGGCCGTCGAAGGCGATCGGTGCGCGGATGGTCTTGCGGATGGTTTCGGCAAACGCCGTGATCCGCGCGGGTTCATGCTCCGAGGTCAGGATCAGGCCGAACTGATCGCCGGCCAGACGCGCCAGCGTGTCCTGGGGTTTAAGGATACGCGCGAGCCGTCGCGCCAGCGTCAGCAGGATCGAGTCGCCGACCGCGATGCCGACGGAATCGTTGACCTGCTTGAAGCGGTCGAGATCGATCACCATCACGGTGGGCCGCAGGTTCGGCGTCGTCTTGGCGAACATCGCCACCGAACCGAGGCGATCGATGAAGAGCTGGCGGTTCGGCAGGCCGGTGAGGTTGTCATGCACCGAATCGTGCAGCAGGCGCTCTTCGGAATTCTTGGTCTCGGTGACATCGGTGAGCGTGCCGACCACGCGCGACACTTCGCCATCGGAGCCGACCACGGGGCGCGCTTTCAGCGCGAACCACATGAAGTGGCCGTCAGGCGTGCGCAGCCGGAAGTCCTGCACCAGACGGCCGCGGCGCTGATCAAGCACGCTGTCGAGAGCTGCGCGGAAGCGATCCTGATCGAGCGGGTGCAGCACTTCCAGCCATTTCGCGGCGGGGCCTTCGAGCGTGCCGCGCTTCAGCCCGAGCAGAACTTCGGTTTCGGGACTGGTGAACACTTTGTCGGCGGAGACGTCCCAATCCCAGATCAGGTCGCCTGAGCCGGTCAGCGCCAGCGCCCGGCGCTCGACATCGGACACCACGCCGTTGGTGGCGCCGCCACCTGCGAACGCGTGCTGCATCACCGTGAATCCGATCAGCATCACGATCAGCACAAGGCCGCCGAGCAGGGCCGGTCCGACGATGTCGTTGGTGACACCGCCGGCAATGGTCATGCCCGCCGCGATCACCCAAACCACCAGCAGAAACCATGTCGGGATCAGCAGCACGGCGCGGTCGAAACCATGAGTGGACAGGTAAACGATCAGCGCGAAACCGAACACCGCGATCAGCGCCAGCGAGATGCGCGCGATGCCGGATGCCACGGCAGGATCGAACAATGCGAGCGCGACCAGCGCGCCGAGGAACACCACCCAGCCCATGGTGATATGCGAGTAGCGCACATGCCATCGCGACAGGTTGAGATAGGCGAACAGAAAGACCAGCAGCGTTGCCGACAGCATGGCTTCGCCGGAGGCGCGCCAGACGCGCTCCGCGCCGGCCGACATGTCGAACACCTTGCCCCAGAATCCGAAGTCGACGCCGATGTAGACGAGCACTGCCCATGCCAGTGCAGCGGCGGCGGGGAACATGATGCTGCCCTTGACCACGAACAGAATGGTCAGCACCAGCGCCAGCAATCCGGAAATGCCGATGACGATGCCCTGATAGAGCGTGAACGAGTTGACCTTGTCTTTGTAAGCTTCCGGCTCCCAGAGATAGAGCTGCGGAATCTTGTCGGTGCGCAGTTCGGCGACGAAGGTAATCACAGCGCCGGGGTCGAGCGTGACACGGAACACGTCGGCGGTGGCGTTGTCCTGACGTTCGGGGCGGTCGCCGGTCGACGGTGTGATCGAGGCGATGCGCGACAGGCCGAGATCGGGCCACAGCAATCCCGACGACACGATGCGGTAATGCGGCACGACGATCAGGCGGTCGAGCTGGTCGTCGGTGTTGTTGGTCAGCGCGAATACGATCCAGTTCTGGCCGCCTTCGCGCGCGCGCACTTCGATGCGGCGGACGATGCCGTCGGTGCCGGGCGCGGTGGAAACCTGGATACGGTCGGTGTCGCTGCGCTGGAACTCGAGCACGCCGGTGAGATCGATAGCAGGCGCGTCGCTGCGAACGCTGATCGCGTCGAGCGCATGCGCCGGCTGGGCGGCGGCGAGGAGCGTCAAGCTCAACAGACATGAGAGCGCTGCGTAACGAAGCGAACTTCGCATGTGGGACACTTGCAGCGCGAAGCCTCTGATCGAGCGCAAAGTCAGCTCTCCGCGTGGAACCCGGCGGGTCGGATTGGACCCGCCGGATGGAACGCGATAAATGCCACGAATATGAAGCAAATCAAAGGGTTTCGATGGGTTTCCCAGCCCTAAACGACGAGCACAATTTTGCCAATATGTTGGCTGGATTCCATCCGTGCATGGGCTTTTGAGGCGTCTTTCAGCGGGAATGAGCTGTCCATCAGGGGTTTGACGCGGCCGTCGGCGAACCATGGCATGGCTTTGGCCTCGATTGCGCTGACCATCGCCGCCTTGTCGGCGACGGAGCGCGGGCGCAGCGTAGAGCCGGTATGGTGCAGCCGCTTCATCATCAGCTTGGCGAAATTCGGCGTTGCTTTCGAACCGCCGAGGAATGCGATCTGGACGATGCGGCCTTCGATCGCTGCGGCCTCGTAGTTGCGATCGATATAATCGCCGCCGACCATGTCGAGGATGACGTTGACGCCTTTGCCGTCGGTCAACGCCTTGATCTTTTCGACGAAGTCCTCGGTCTTGTAGTTGATCGCAGCATCCGCGCCGAGCTTGAGGCACGCATCGACCTTGTCCTGCCCGCCGACCGTGACGAACACCTTGGCGCCGTGCGCTTTCGCCATTTGAATCGCCATGGTGCCGATGCCGGACGAGCCGCCGTGAATCAGCAGCGTCTCATTGGGCTGCAGGCCGCCGCGCTCGAACACGTTGTGCCAGACCGTCATCAGCGTTTCAGCGACGGCGCCTGCATCGGTGATCGAAAGCCCTTTCGGCACCGACATCGCGTGAGTTTCATGAGTGAGGCAGTATTCGGCGTAGCCGCCGCCTGCGACCAGCGACATCACCTTGTCGCCGATCTTCCGTTTGGTGACGCCTTCGCCGAGCGCGACCACTTCGCCGGAGATTTCAAGACCGGGAAGATCGCTGGCGCCGGGAGGCACTGGATAGAGTCCGAGACGCTGCAACACATCGGGACGGTTCACGCCTGCGGCGGCGACCTTGATAAGAATTTCATTCGGTCCGGGCTTCGGCACCGGCCGCTGTTCGGGCACAAGCACCTCGGGGCCGCCGGGCTTCGAAATTGCGATCGCGGTCATTTGTGCAGGCAGCTTGTCCATGATGTGTCCTTGCGGCGGTGGGGCGGGAAATGAAAGAAGTCAGCTATAATCGGGCGAACGACGGGAGGGAAGCATGGCCGGTGATGACGACGACAAGCCAAGGAAGAAAATTACTCACGAACTGGGGCAGGATCTGTCGCTGCTGTCTTTCGAAGACATCGAAGACCGCATTGCAGCACTGGCAGCCGAGATCGAACGGCTGAAAGCCGATGCCGCGAAAAAACGCGCCAGCCGCGACGCCGCCAATGCCTTCTTCAAATCGTGAATCGGTGCGGTGGTTCACAGACGCGTGATATTCGGTTCCGCCCAATTGCAAAGGAACCGTAAAGGAAATCGCTCATTTACGGCGTATTAAGCTTTCGGGTTTATGACTTTGATTGTCCTTGTTTGGACACCGAGTGGCTCCTGTCCACTCTGTTTGACGCCTCCCTGTTATCAACTTTCAAAAGCCGCCGGAAACGGCGGCTCTTTTTTTGCAAAATCTTCCTTTGCCCGGTGCGTCATACTTTGGCCGGGTCCGTTTCGCCGCGCGCAACATCCCGCTGGAAACCATATCTCCTCATTGTTATGCCGCACGGCTGGACTCTCCCGGCCGGGCGCGCAATGATTTGTTCATCATAAAAAAATCAGCGTAACCGCGTGAGGCGTTAACCATGTCCGACCAGGGCGCAGCCGATCTCGTTCTTCTCAGTGAGCGGATCACCAATTCACCAGCCTTCGGAACTCTGTTCAGGGAAGGTATGGATCTCGTCGAAGAGACCGCAGCCTATCTCGATGGACCGGGCCGTAATGAAGCCAAGGCGCTCGAGCGCTCGGTCAGTCTCAGCTACGCGACCGAAAGCATGCGATTGACCACACGCCTCATGCAGTTGGCGTCGTGGCTGCTGCTGCATCGCGCGGTCAAGGAAGGCGAGATGACGCTGCATCAGGCCAATCGCGAAAAGACCAAGGTCAAGCTGACCGCGGCCGATCCCGGCCCGGAAGATATGGTCTCGAAACTGCCGCAGCAGTTGCAGGATCTTGTCGCTCGCTCGATGACCTTGCAGTCCAAGGTGCGCCGGCTCGATGTGACGATCCACACGCCGGCCTCCGAGCATCTGGCGATCGGCAATCCGCTGGTGCCGCAGATGAACATGCTCAAGGCGGCGTTCGAGCGGTAAGCCTTCAACGCAAACGAAAAACGCCCCGGCCGATGCCGGGGCGTTTTTGTATGGAAGCGCAAAACGGCGCGGAAGGATCAATCCTTCTTGAGGAAGCCCGAGAACTTCTTCTGGAAGCGCGAGACACGGCCGCCGCGGTCGAGCAGCTGCTGGGTGCCGCCGGTCCAGGCCGGGTGCGACTTTGAGTCAATGTCGAGGTTCAGCGTGTCGCCTTCCTTGCCATAGGTCGAGCGGGTCAGGTACTCGGACCCGTCGGTCATGACGACCTTAATTGTATGATAATCCGGGTGAATTTCGGCTTTCATGGCAAATCCTCTGGCGCCGCGCGCCCACAGATCGGTAATGTTCGGGACGAATTTGGCCGCTCTATATCGCAGGAACGGCCCGGAAACAAGCAGCGAGGTCATTTGCCAGCCCCTTATTGGGGGCCTATGGGAAGGCCGGAAAGCAAGAGGCGACCGATAGAAATGAGTGCAGTGGAACGCGTTGAAGACAGGGGGCTGCCATCCGCGTCGGCGCGTGAGACCGCGCCCGCCAAGGACGCTTCCGCGCCTGCTGCCGGGCCGTCACCGGACACGCCCGAAACATCGCCGAAGAAATCCCGCGGCGTGAAGCTGCGTCCGTTGCTGGCGCTGGCGCCTTATGTCGGGCGGTATCGCGGACAGGCCTTCGCGGCGCTGGTGGCGCTGATCGTGGCTTCCGCCGCGACGCTGGTGGTGCCGCTCGCCGTGCGCCGGATGATCGATTTCGGTTTCAGTCCGGAAGGCATCGCGCTGATCAACAGCTATTTCGCGGTGATGATCGCGGTGGTCGCGGTGCTCGCCTGCGCCAGTGCCGCGCGCTACTACCTCGTCATCACACTGGGCGAACGCATCGTCGCCGATCTGCGTCGCGACGTGTTCAATCACCTGACCTCGCTGTCGCCGTCGTTCTTCGATACCGCGCATAGCGGCGAACTGGTCTCGCGCCTGACCGCCGACACCACGCAGATCAAATCCGCCGTCGGCGCATCGGTGTCGATCGCGCTGCGCAACCTCGTGCTGTTTGTCGGCGCCTCCGCGATGATGGTCGTCACAAGCCCGAAACTGTCGGGCATCGTGCTCGCGGTGATCCCGCTGATCGTGCTGCCGCTGGTGGGCTTCGGCCGCCGCGTGCAGAAACTGTCGCGCGGCGCGCAGGATACGCTGGCGGAAGCTTCGTCCTATGCCTCCGAACTGATTGGCGCGATCCGCACCCTGCAAGCGTTTACCAATGAACGTCTCGCGGAAACGCGGTTCGGCGGCGAAGTCGAGCGCGCCTATCTCGCGGCCCGCAACTCAACCCGCGCGCGGGCGTTTTTGACAGCCACTGTGATCTTCCTGATTTTCGCCAGCGTGGTGGCGATCCTGTGGATCGGTTCGCATGACGTTCTGACCAACCAGATCAGCGCCGGACGTCTCGGCCAGTTCATCCTCTATGCGGCCTTCGCGGCGGGCGCGCTCGGCGAGTTAAGTCAGGTGTGGGGTGAAATCTCGCAAGCCTCCGGCGCGTCCGAGCGGCTGTTTGAAATCCTGCGCATCAAGCCGGACATTGCCCCGCCTGCGAATCCGCGCGCCTTGCCGGTGCCGCCACGCGGCGATGTGGTGTTCGACAATGTTCGGTTTTCTTATCCGACACGTCCGGATCATCTCGCGGTCGATGGCGTGTCGTTCGCGGTGAAAGCCGGCGAAAAGGTCGCGGTGGTCGGCCCGTCCGGTGCGGGCAAGAGCACGCTGTTTCATCTGTTGCTGAGGTTCTACGATCCTGCGAGCGGCGTGATTTCTGTCGATGGCGTTCCGGTCCGCGAGGCCGATCCGTCCGCCGTGCGTTCACGCATTGCGCTGGTGCCGCAGGATTCGGCGGTGTTCGCCACCAGTGCGCGGGAGAACATCCGTTTCGGCCGTCCCGATGCGAGCGATGCGGACGTCGCGCGAGCCGCCGATCTGGCCCATGCCACCGAATTTATCACGCGCCTGCCGCTCGGCTTCGACACGC
>CALRLJ020000196.1:0-7081 GCA_943368635.1 Sediminibacterium ginsengisoli
TGGAACATGGTCAGCATGCTGGAGACGCCGTCGCACATCGCCGCATCCACGACCTGGCCTTTGCCCGAGGTCCGCGCCTCGATCACGCCGGCCAACACGCCGACGACGAGATAGAGAGCGCCGCCACCGTAATCGCCGACGAGATTGAGCGGCGAAA
This sequence comes from Sediminibacterium ginsengisoli, assembly GCA_943368635.1. GTDB lineage: Bacteria > Pseudomonadota > Alphaproteobacteria > Rhizobiales > Xanthobacteraceae > Afipia. Next base: position 158 of record CALRLJ020000196.1, read on the forward strand.
CCGTTTCGCCGTTGCCGGCACGAAACGAATCCAGCGCGCCGGTGATAGCGATGTAATTGATGTCATGTCCCGCCGCCTGCGCCAGCGGACCTTCCTGACCCCAGCCGGTCATGCGGCCGTAAACCAGCTTCGGATTGCGCTTGAGCACGACGTCCGGCCCGAGACCGAGACGCTCCATCACCTGCGGGCGAAAACCTTCGATCAGCACGTCGGCGGCTGCGATCAGGTCAAGTGCCTTGGCGATGTCGGCGGGATTCTTCAGATCCAGTTCGATGACGCGCCGGCCGCGGTTGACGAAATCGCGCACATCGCGCTTGCCTTGATTGGGCCGCGCAATCGATACGACATCCGCACCCATGTCCGACAACAGCATCGAGGCAAACGGTCCAGGACCGATGCCGGCAAATTCAACCACGCGTACACCACGCAGCGGACCTGTCGCCGCCGAACGCTCCGTCATTTTTCTCTCCCGAATTCAGTCTTTTTATTTTTAGATTGCGGTCTTATCACGCCTTGCCGACGGACGATCCTTCCGTGTCGGACGGCATGGCAGCTTTGTCCGTCAACAATCCGCCGAGGAACAACGTCGTCATGTGCCTGATATATTGACGCCTGATGTCGTCGGTGATGCCTTTCGGCCCGAGGAATCGCGCATTCATCTGGCGGCCGTAGAACAGGTTGTCGCACGCGCCGTTGAGGCTGATGTAGAACAACGCGGGATCCACCTTGCGGAATTCACCCGCCGCAACGCCCTGTTCAAGCAGTCCGCGCACAAAATCGAACAGCGGATCGATGAAAAAACGATGGACTTCCTTTGAGGTCGCCTCGCTGCCCTGATGCAGCAGCAGATGGATCAGCCGGCTCAGATACGGCACGCGGTAATAGGCATTGATGATCCCGGCGATGTGCCGCCGCATTTTCTCCGTCGGCGAGATCGGCTGATCCAGCACAAACGCCAGATTGGCCATCTCCGCGGCGGCGTCGCGGGCGAGCAGCGCCAGCAGCAGACCGTCCTTGTTGCCGAAATGATATTTCACCAGCGCGGCATTGACGCCGGACTTTTGCGCGATGTCACTGAGCGACACCTCGGTCGAGTTGCGCTCGACCATCAAATCGCCCGCGGCCACCAGCAGCTTGGAGGCCGTCGCATTCATCGGCGCGGCTTCCTTGTCGGGAACCTGCTTCGACGGTGCGGGCCGGCGCGGCGCTTTGGCGGTCAAGGTGGGTGACATGCGCGGTCTCAGGGACAATATGAGCCGCCAGCTAACCTGATGATCGGGCCGCGCTCAAGAGTTAATTGAGCGATTGACTAAATCACCTGCCGTGCTTTTAATCGCGCCCAACTGAAAACAACCTGACAGGGAGCACCACCATGGCTGAAGCCTATATCGTTGCCGCCGCCCGGACCGCAGGGGGACGCAAGGGAGGCCGCCTCGCAGGCTGGCATCCGGTCGATCTCGCCGCATCGGTGCTGGATTCGCTGGTGGATCGCACCGGCGTCGATCCCGCCCAGATCGAAGACGTTATTATGGGTTGCGTCATGCAGGCCGGCGAACAATCCAACAATGTCGCCCGCAACGCGGTGATGGCCTCGAAGCTTCCCGAAAGCGTGCCCGGCACCTCGGTCGACCGCCAGTGCGGTTCGTCGCAGCAGGCACTGCACTTCGCGGCGCAGGCGGTGATGGCCGGCTCGATGGACATCGTGATCGCCGCCGGCGTCGAGGGTATGACCCGCGTGCCGATGGGACTTCCAGCCACGCTCGCCGCCAAGAACGGCTTCGGCAACTACTACAGCCCCGGCATCCAGCAGAAGTATCCGAACATCCAGTTCAGCCAGTTCACCGGCGCTGAAATGATGGCGGAGAAGTACGGTCTCGCGAAAGACGACCTCGATCAGTATTCCTACCAGAGCCACCAGAAGGCGATTGCCGCGACGCAGGCCGGCGCTTTCAAGGATGAAATCGTCCCGCTCAAGATCACCCGCGCCGACGGCTCGACCGATACCCACAACATCGACGAGGGCATCCGGTTCGACGCAACCATCGACGGCATTCGCGGCGTCAAGACGATTGCCGAGAACGGCAAGCTCACCGCCGCCAGCGCCAGCCAGATCTGCGACGGCGCATCCGGCGTCATGATCGTCAACGAGCGGGGCCTGAAGGCGCTCGGTATCGCGCCACTCGCGCGCATCCATCACATGACCATGATCGGCGGCGATCCGATCATCATGCTGGAAGCCCCGCTGCCTGCGACCCATCGCGCGCTAAAAAAGGCCGGCATGAAGATCGACGACATCGATCTGTTCGAGGTCAACGAAGCCTTCGCATCGGTTCCGACCGCATGGCTCAAGGACACCGGTGCCGATCCATCGCGGCTCAACGTCAACGGCGGCGCGATCGCGCTCGGCCATCCGCTCGGCGGCTCCGGCACCAAGCTGATGACCACTCTGGTGAATGCACTGAAGCAGCGCAACAAGCGCTACGGTCTGCAGACCATGTGCGAAGGCGGCGGCATGGCCAACGTCACCATCATCGAGCGGCTGTAAGCAAACGAGTTAAAAAAGGCGGGTTCATCACCCGCCTTTTTTGTGCCGGTGGAGCATCCATCGCGGCACCTTCAAAGCTCATCAACGAGCGGCACAAGCCGCCGGAGCATCCGGAACACCGAGGAAACGCCCAGGGAGCGCCATGTCTCATCCATCGATTCACGCCCAGTCGACGCCTGACAAAATCGCCTACCGGATGGCCGGCAGCGGCGACGCCATCACCTATAGCGATCTCGACCGCCGCTCCAATCAGGGCGCGCATCTGTTTCGCTCGCTCGGCCTGAAAAAGGGCGACCACATCGCGCTGCTGATGGAAAACACCATCGCCTTCATGGAAATCTGCTGGGCGGCCCAGCGCAGCGGGCTCTACTACACCGCCATCAGCCGCTACCTGACCGCCGACGAGATCGCCTACATCGTCAAGGATTGCGGCGCGCAGGTTGTCATCACCACGCCGAAATGCATCGCCTCGATTGCGCCGTTACTCAGCGATGCGCCGGGCGCGCCGCATTTCTTCATCACTGGTGCTGCTCAAGGCGGATTTAAGTCTTGGGACGATGCGCTCGCAGTACAGCCCACGACACCGATCGCCGACGAATCCGCCGGTTACGACATGCTGTATTCGTCCGGCACCACAGGCAGGCCGAAAGGCATCAAGCGCCCGCTGACCGAGCCGTCGATTCTGGTGCCCAATCCGCTGCTCAAACTCTTGTGCTCGACCATGTGCGGCATGAACGAGACAAGTGTGTATCTGTCGCCGGCGCCACTCTATCACGCCGCGCCATTGCGTTTCAACATGATGTGCGGCGCGCTCGGCGGCACATCGGTAATCATGGAATCGTTCGACGCCGAGCAATTCCTGGCGCTGGTCGAAAAACACAAGGCGACGCAGTCGCAACTCGTGCCGACCATGTTCGTGCGCATGCTCAAGCTGCCGGACGACATTCGTGCCAAGTATGACACCTCGACGCTGAAAGGCGCGGTACATGCCGCCGCCCCCTGCCCTGCCGACGTCAAGGCCAAGATGATCGACTGGTGGGGACCGATCCTGATCGAGTATTACGCCGGCTCCGAAGGCAACGGCGTTACGGTGTCGGATTCGCATCAATGGCTGGCGCATCGCGGCACCGTCGGCCGCGCCGTGGTCGGCGAAATCAAGATTCTCGATGACGATGGCAATGAGCTGTCAGTGGGCGACACCGGCACGGTGTATTTCGCCGGCGGGCCTCAGTTCGCCTATCACAACGACACCGACAAGACGAAAAACGCTTACAACGACCGTGGCTGGTCGACGCTCGGCGATGTCGGCTATCTCGACACCGACGGTTTCCTCTACCTCACCGACCGCAAGGCCTACATGATTATTTCCGGCGGCGTGAACATCTACCCGCAGGAAACCGAAGATGCGCTGATCTCGCACCCCGCTGTGGCGGACGTCGCGGTGTTCGGCGTTCCGAACGAGGAAATGGGCGAAGAAGTGAAGGCCGTGGTGCAGCCGCACGACATGTCGCGCGCAGGCAAGGAGCTGGAGGCCGAGCTGATTTTGTTTTGCCGCAAGCACCTGTCGCCGATCAAGTGCCCGAAGAGCGTGGATTTCGAAGCCGAATTGCCGCGCACGCCCACCGGCAAGCTGGTGAAGCGTCACCTGCGCGACAAGTATTGGGCGAAGGTCAAGAAGACGCCTGCACAGGCGTGACAAAAGCCTCATGGTGAGGAGCGAGGCATCTGCCTCGCATCTCGAACCATGAGGCGAATTAGAAGAAAAGTTCCACCCTCATCCTTCGAGGCGCGCGCAAGATGCGCGCTTCTCAGGATGAGGAGCAGCGCTACTCGCCTTCACTCTTCCTTCAGCCATGTCTCCAGCAACATGACGTCGGGCGGCTGAAGATAGCGCGTCGTCCACATATCGACGGCCCACTCGATCCGGCTTTCCTTTTCAACGACCACCGCGGTGTTGTGCGGCAGCTGCATCACCAGAATGTTGCCGCGATAGCGCGGATTGCCGACGGTGTGATACTTCAGCAATCCCCACTCCTGCATCACCAGCAGCAGGCTCGACACGTTGCGGGTCGAATCCCAGCAATCGAAATTCTTCGCATCGGCTCCGCTGCGAATATCGGCACGGGCAACCCGCGTTGTCGTGCCGAGCGTCGGGCCGACCCTGCGGTCGAACCAAACCACCGCCTTCTGGATCGCGGCGCGTTCGGCAACTGCGGAGGCTTTGCCCGCCGCGATGATCTGGGTCAGCGCCTTGCGATCCGCCGCGGTGAAATCGAGTTCGATACGGCGGCGGCACACGAATCCGTAACAGACCGTCATCGCCTGCGCCGAAGGGGGGCTGGTGGACACCGATGTGTAGAGTTCGCTCTGCTGCGGGGTGAGTTGCATCGCGGACACGGGCTGTGTCTCTGCGAGACCGGCAGCCATCAGGACGGCGAGGCAGATGCGGGGCGACAATTTTAGCACGCAAACTCCAGAAGCTTGTCATTACAGACGTACGGCAGAGTGTCCCGGCGATCAACCGTCCTGTGACACTGCCTGCCAACATTCATGTGAAATGAACCACCGCCCGGAACCGGGCCGCTTACGCTTTTGCGATTCCCGTGTACGATCCTGCTATGTCAAAGCCCGACGCCAGCGTCCCGCTTTTTGCCGCGCCCTATGCGCCGGACGATGGCGAGATCGCCGCGCGCCTGCTGGCGATGCCGCCGCTCTCGGCCGAACAGAATGCCCGCATCGACACCACGGCCACGCGGCTGATCGAGGCGGTGCGCGCCGAGGACGGCAGCTTCGGCGGCGTCGAGGACATGCTGCGGGAATTCGCGCTTTCGACCAAGGAAGGCCTCGCCTTGATGGTGATGGCCGAAGCGCTGCTGCGCGTGCCGGATGCCGCGACGGCTGACCGCTTCATCGAGGACAAGCTCGGCCAAGGCGACTTCGTCCATCACAAGACGCGATCCAATGCGCTGCTGGTGAATGCATCGGCGTGGGCGCTCGGTCTCTCCGCGCGCGTGATCCAGCCGGGAGAAACCCCGCAAGGCACCATCGGCCAGATTGCCAAGCGGATCGGGCTTCCCGCTGTCCGGGCCGCGACCCGGCAGGCGATGCGGCTGATGGGCAATCATTTTGTGCTCGGCGAAACCATCGAAGCAGCACTGGCGCGCGCATCGGATCACGACGGTCCCCATCATCACCATCGCTATTCGTTCGATATGCTCGGCGAAGGTGCGCGCACCGCAGCCGATGCCGCGCGTTATTTCGCGTCCTACGCGGCGGCGATTGAAGCCATCGGCGACGCGGCAGGCAATAAAGCGTTGCCGGACCGGCCGGGCATTTCGGTCAAACTGTCCGCGCTGCATCCGCGCTACGAAGCGTTGAGCCGGGAGCGCGTGATGGCCGAACTCGTGCCGCTGACGCTCGATCTCGCCCTCCGCGCCAAAGCGCACGACATGAATTTCACCATCGATGCGGAGGAAGCCGACCGCCTCGAACAGTCGCTCGATGTGATCGACGCGGTGTTCGCGGACCCCTCGCTCGATGGCTGGGATGGATTCGGCCTTGCCGTGCAGGCCTATCAGAAGCGCGCCGACGCCGTGATCGATCGCGCCCATACGCTGGCGGAGGTCTTGGATCGCCGCATCACTTTGCGTCTGGTGAAAGGCGCCTATTGGGACACCGAGATCAAACGCGCGCAGGAGCGCGGGCTGGACGGCTATCCGGTGTTCACCCGCAAAGCGATGACGGATCTCAACTACATCGCCTGCGCACGAAAACTGCTCGCCTTGCGGTCGCGCATCTTTCCGCAGTTCGCCACCCACAATGCACTGTCGGTGGCGACGATTGCGGAACTGGCGGGCGACGACGGTGGCTTCGAATTCCAGCGCCTGCACGGCATGGGCGATGCGCTCTACGCGCGGCTTCATGCGGACAGACCGGAACTTGCCTGCCGCACTTACGCGCCGGTCGGCAGCCATCGTGACCTGCTCGCCTATCTGGTGCGGCGGCTGCTGGAGAACGGCGCGAATTCATCATTCGTGGCACTGGCTGCCGACGATAGCGTTCCTGTTTTCCAACTGCTGGAACGGCCGGAGCGGATGATCGCCACGCCCGATCAGGCGCACAATTCCCGGCTGCCGCTGCCGCGCGATCTTTATCTACCACGCATCAATTCGCGCGGCGTCGAGTTTGGCGACAGCACATCACGCGATGGCTTGCTCAAGGCAGTTGGCGACGCGGCGACACCACCTGCCGCGATGAACATCGCAACCGAGAAAGACGCCGCGATTGCCGCCGCTCTGGCGCGCACCGGTTTTGTATTCTGGAGCCGGACATCTGCCGAGACGCGCGCGACCGCGCTGGAGCGCGCCGCAGACCTTCTC
>CALRLJ020000197.1:0-7076 GCA_943368635.1 Sediminibacterium ginsengisoli
GCGCATCGGATTTCAGCGCACAGGTCGCCAAGATGAAATCCGACGGCTGCGATCTCGTGGTGCTCGGAACCGTGATCCGCGAAACCATCGGCGCAATGGGCGAAGCGAAAAAGCTCGGTTGGGACGTGACGTTCCTCGGAGCGACGCCGACCAACGTGCTCGAAGTGCCCGCGCTCGGCAAAGAGGCCGTTGAAGGTCTTTATGCGGCGGCCGGTTTTGAAATTCCCTATCCGGACACGGCCAAGGGGAAGGTCAGTGAGTGGCTTGTGAGCTACAAGAAGGCATTCGGTACTGATGCCAATACGCAGGCAATCATCGGCTACAACGCCATGATGACCTTCGCTCACTATGCCAAGAAAGCGGGCAAGGATTTGACCGGCGCGAAGATGCTCGATGCGATGGAATCCGGCGACGTGTTCCAGGACATCTTTAGTTCGCCGCCGACCAAATTCTCGAAGACGAACCATCTTGCCAGCACCGTGACCCAGGTCCAGCAGGTCAAAGGCGGACGCTGGGTGCTGGTGAAAGACGGCCTGATGTTCTGAGCATTCGGTTCTGAACGGTATCGCGTGCGCGGTTGCCCGCGCACGCGATTTTATTTAGGGTCCGGCTCCAACATGAGAGCCAACAAGCCCCAAGAAGTCCAAATGACGATTGAAAGCGCGATCAAGGCCAGCATCGCGCGCTGGTTTCCGGGAGCAACGGATATCGACCGTCTGGCCCAGTTGTCCGGCGGTGCAAGCCAGGAAACCTGGTCGTTCGACATCCAGCATCCCGAAGGAAACATCGCCGCCATCCTGCGCCGCGCGCCTGCGGGCTATGGTGCAGCACCCGGCCGCGCTGCCGGCCTCGAGGCCGAAGCGGTGCTGATGCAGCAGGCCTATGAAGCAGGGATACCGTCGCCGCGGGTGCGTTATGTGCTGTCGCCGCACGACGGTCTTGGCAGCGGCTTCATCATGGACCGGGTCGAAGGCGAAACCATTCCGCGCAAGATCTTGCGAGACACCGAATTCGCGCAAGCGCGCAGCGTTCTGGCGAGCCAGCTCGGCAAGGTGATCGCTGGGGTGCATGCGCTGGACAAGGCGCGCCTGCCCAAGCTGCGGCTGATGACGGTTGCAGGCGAACTCGACGACCTCACAGCGGAATACAAATCGTTCGACTGGCCGCGCCCTGTGTTCGATCTGGCGCTGCGCTGGCTGCGCGACAATGCGCCTGAATCATCGGATGCGGTGACGCTGGTTCACGGCGATTTTCGCCACGGCAATCTCATCATCGGGCCGGAAGGTGTCCGTGCGATGCTCGATTGGGAGCTGGCGCACTTTGGCGACCCGATGGAAGACCTCGGCTGGATCTGCGTCAATTCATGGCGGTTCGGCGAGATCGACAAACCGGTCGGCGGGTTTGGCGCGCGGGAGGATTTGTTCGCCGCGTATCAGGCTGCATCAGGCCGTCCGGTGGACGTGGCGCGTGTGATGTTCTGGGAAACGCTGGGCACGTTGCGCTGGGGCATCATGTGTTGCGGCATGATGCAGCGGTTTCGCGCCGGTCCCGATCATTCCATGGAACGTGCCATGATCGGCCGCCGTGCTTCGGAAACCGAAATCGATCTGTTGCGGCTGCTGGCGCCGCGTCGCGCATGACAAAGGACGCATGAGATGCAGGATCAGCCAACACCGGTCGAACTCATCAACGCGGTTGCGGAGTTTCTTCGTGTTGACGTTGCGCCGCAATTATCCGGACACGCCGCGTTCAAGCTGCGCGTTGGACTGAACGCGCTCGATCTGGTCGTGCGGCAACTCACCCATGAAGCGTCGGGCGACGCTGCCGAGACCGAGCGGCTGTCGAAGCTGCTCGATGCGTCCGGTTCACTGGAAGAACTGAACCGGATTCTGTCGGCGCGCATCGCAGGCGGCGAGATGGGGTTCCAGACGCCAGGCCTCACCGAACACGTCTGGAACACCACAATGGACAAACTGGCTATCGACCAGCCGAACTATGCGTCCTATCGCCGCGAGCGGGATAGCTAAACCGTTACTTGCCCTTCCACTGCGGCGGGCGCTTTTCGGCAAATGCCTTCGGGCCTTCGATATAATCCTCCGACGCTGCCAACGCCTTGACGGCTGGATACGCGAACTGTTCCGCGAGAGCCTGCTCCAGCGACACGCCGAGGCCGCGATGCATGGTCTGCTTCGAGGCGCGGATCGACATCGGCCCGTTCTGCAGGATCATGTTGGCCCAGCGCTCGGCGCCGGCCAGCGCTTCGCCTTTTGGGACGACTTCGTTGACGAAGCCAAGCTCAAGCCCTTCGCGCGCGGGAACATGACGCCCGGTCAGGATCATGCCCATAGCGCGCTTCAGCCCGATCAGGCGGGGCAGGCGATGCAATCCGCCAGCGAGCGCGGCAAGACCGACGCGCGGTTCGGGCAGGGCGAAGGTTGCGTTTTCCGATGCGATAATCAGGTCGCAGGCAAGCGCAATCTCGAAACCGCCGCCCATGGCGACGCCGTTGACGGCGGCGATAATCGGCTTGTCGCAATCGAAGCGGTGGGTCAGTCCGGCGAAACCGCTGGTATCCCAGCCGCGCTGCCCGCCTTGGGCCTGCCATTTCAGGTCGTTGCCGGCGGAAAATGCCCTGTCGCCAGCGCCTGTGACGATGGCGATCCACTGGTCGGGATCCTTGTTGAACTCGTCGAAAAGCCGATGCATTTCAAAGTGCATCGGCGAATGCACCGCGTTCATCACCTCGGGACGATTGAGCGTGACGATGGTGAGCGGACCTTTGCGGTCCACCTTGGCGAATTCATAGGCCATGAGCGGTTTCCTTGGGCGGTTACTTGCGCTGCGTTGCAACACTTGAGCGATGTTGTCGTGCCCTAAATAGACAGCAAACAAGCCGCTTCACAAATTAATTAAGCGCTTGACTAACGCCTCCGGCCTTACCTTAATTCGCATCCACCGGCGGCTCGCGCGAGCAGCACGCCGGATAGCAAAAACAAAGTCCGGGGATGGACGTCTGGGAGTTGCGCGTTGGATTTTTCGCTGCCTGACGACCTGACGGCTTACCTGTCCGAGCTCGATCGTTTCATCGATCAGAAGATCAAGCCGCTCGAGCAGCGCGACGACAATGTCCGCTTCTTCGATCATCGCCGCGAATGGGCGCGCACCGATTTCGACAATGGCGGCCTGCCGCGCCACGAGTGGGAACATTTGCTGCGTCAGGCAAAGACTCTCGCCGATGAAGCCGGGCATCTGCGCTTTGCGATTCCGAAGCGCTACGGCGGCAAGAACGGCTCGAATCTCTGGATGGCGGTGATCCGCGAGCATTTCGCGGCCAAAGGCCTCGGCCTGCACAACGATTTGCAGAACGAACATTCCATTGTCGGAAATTTTCCGCTTGTCACTATGCTCGATCGCTACGGCCGCGACGACCAGAAGGCGATGATCGAAGGCTCGCTCACCGGGAAATACCGTATCACCTTCGGTCTGACCGAACCCGATCACGGCTCGGACGCCACTCACATGGAAACGCGGGCTGTTCAGACCACGCGCGACGGGGTTAGCGGATGGGTCATCAGCGGTGAGAAGATGTGGACCACCGGCATGCATGTCGCCACCCACTGCGCCACCTTCGCGCGCACGTCGGGCAACGACGGCGACGCGCGTGGCATCACCTGCTTTCTCGTGCCGGCGGATGCGAAGGGCGTAAAGGTCGAGGAATATCTCTGGACCTTCAACATGCCGACCGATCATCCGCGGGTCAGCTTCACCGATGTGTTCGTGCCGGACGATGCGCTGTTCGGCGACGTCGGGCGCGGGCTGTCGCTGGCGCAATGCTTCGTGCATGAGAACCGGATACGTCAAGCCGCAAGCTCACTTGGTGCAGCGGTGTATTGCATCGATGAGAGCGTGCGTTACGCGCGGGAGCGCAAGCCGTTCGGTCATGCACTGGCGGAGAATCAGGCGATCCAGTGGCCGCTGGTGGAGCTTGCAACCCAGGCCGAGATGTTGCGGCTGCTGATCCGCAAGACGGCGTGGGAAATGGACCGGATGACGCAAACCGAGGTTGAGCAGCGTCTCTCTGATAAAGTGTCGATGTGCAATTTCTGGGCGAACCGGCTGTGCTGTGAGGCCGCCGACCGCGCGATGCAGGTCCACGGCGGCATGGGCTATTCGCGGCACAAACCGTTCGAGCACATTTATCGCCATCACCGGCGCTATCGCATCACCGAGGGCAGCGAGGAAATCCAGAAGCGCAAGGTCGCCGGATTTCTGTTCGGCTACATGGGGGCGGGAAAATTCGAGACGGAGAAGAGTCGCTAATTCAGGTTTCACAAGAGGCGAACAATCGCCCGTGAAGAAAATGTTTCTGGAGGAAACGATGCGCAGGTGTACGTCTGGTCGGTCCGACCGGTTCATGCTGATCAGTTCGGAGCGGGTGTTTTATGCCGGGCTGCATGGCAAACCGTCGGTGCGCACCCTCGGCGCGCTCGCGGTTTGCGTGCCGTTGCATGGAACGGCGCGTCTGGATGTCGAAGGCCAGCCGCCCCGTATCGGCGAAATTCTTGTTGTTCCAGCTTACCTGCCGCACAAGATCACGTCGGAATCCCGCGAAGTATTGGGCCTGTTGATCGAGCCGGAATCGGTTTGCGACGAAGATCTCGCCGAGATCATCCGCCAGTGTAACGATCCGGCTGCCGCCAGCCAGCTCGCCGCGCGGTTTCGCGAAGTCTACGCGACCATGGCGTTCGGCGGCACCAATGGCTTCACGTCGGCGGATTTCGACCAGATATTCCTCAACCGGCGATTGAGGCCGCGTGACCTCGATGCGCGGATTTCCACCGTGGTGTCACGCTTTCAAACCAAGCCGTCCAGCAGCATTTCGGGTGACGATTGCGCCAGCGGCGTCAAGCTGTCGCTGTCGCGCTTCCTGCATCTGTTCAAGGACGAGACCGGCATGAACTTCAAAACCTTCCGGGCCTGGAAGCGCGGAAGGAATATTCTTCATCACGTCAATGTCGAACGCAATCTGGCGCATTTCGCGCTCGACGCCGGCTATCCGGATTCGACGCATTTCAGCCATTCGCTGCGCCGGATTTACGGTTTGCAGCCGAGCGCGATTTTTTCCGGCTCGCGCCGCCTGCACATCATCAACGGCAGGGACGTGTCGAACGAGGCGATGGGATTGCGCGCTTAAGTAGCTGCCGGAACGCGTGGCGCGACGCCTTGTTCGGCACTGGCGCGATCCTGCGACGCGATGGCCTTGCGGAATCCCTCGCGCTGCTTGAGCCGCTCCCAGTAGGCAGCAACCGCCGGCGTGAACTGTGCGGACAGGCCGTTGGACTGCGCGAACATCAGGGCATAGCCCACGGAAATATCCGCTGCGGTAAAGCGGCCCGCGCAAACCGTCTCCGATTCAGAAACTGCGGTTTCGAGTGAGCGCAGCCGTGCCAAAAACCATCGTGCATAGTCTGCTGCGGCTTGCGGATTTCTGCGCTCCTCGGGTTCGAGCTGCGCATAACGGAAATAGATCGTCTGCGGGAACGTCAGCGTCGCTTCGCCGAAGAACAGCCAGTTCAGGTACGCGCCATAGGCGGGTTCATCGACTGCGACGTTCAGAGGCGTGGGGCCGTACTTGGTCACGAGGTAATGACAGATCGCAGAGGATTCCGTCATGCGCGTGTCGCCGTCGATCAGCAGCGGAATGGTGCCGAGCGGATTGAGTTCGAGATACTCACGCTTCAGAAAACGCGGCGGGAAGGGCAGCATTTTCAGGTCATAGGGCGCGCCGAGTTCTTCCAGCGTCCAGAGCGGGCGGAACGAGCGTGCGCTTGAACAGTGAAACAACGTGAGCATATCGGATGGTTCCTTGCCTCTCGGGGCTATACAGCGCGGATCACCGCTTGACGCAAGTGCTTACTGTTCAGGAAGCGTACCCATGTACTTGCACAGCACGCTCAGCATCACTTCGTCCGCGCCGCCGCCGATCGAGGTCAGCCGCCGGTCGCGATAGGCGCGGCTGACGCGAGTTTCGTTCATGAAGCCCATCCCACCCCAGTATTGCAGGCAGGCGTCGGGAATTTCCCGGCCCAAACGTCCGGCCTTCAGTTTTCCCATCGTCGCCAGCGGGGTCACGTCGTTGCCGTTGATGTATTCCTCGCAAGCCCGATAGAGCAGGGAGCGCAAAAGCTCGATTTCGGTTTTCAGTTCCGCGAGGCGGAAGTGGATCACCTGATTGTCGAGCAGGGGTTTGCCGAACGCCTTGCGGGCACGGGTATATTCGATGGTCTCGTCGATGGTCTTCTCGTGGGATTTGAGACACGCCGCCACCGCCCACAGCCGCTCTTCTTGAAACTGCAGCATCTGATAGGTGAAGCCCTTGCCTTCGTCGCCGATGCGATTGCGCTTCGGCACGCGCACATCGGTGAACTTGATTTCAGCGGTGTCCGAGCAATGCATGCCCATTTTGTCGAGCTTGCGCAGCACCTCGACGCCCTTGGTCTTCATCGGCAGGCAGATCAGCGATTTGTTGCGATGGACCGCGCCTTCGCCGGTGTTGGCGAGCAGGCACATCCAGTCAGCCTGCGTGCCGTTGGTGATCCACATTTTTCCGCCGTTGATGATGTAATCGTCGCCATCGGAGCGGGCGGTGGTCTTGATCGAGGCGACATCCGAGCCGGCTCCCGGCTCGGACACGCCGATGCAGGCGACCATGTCGCCCGCGATAGATGGCGCGAGAAATTCGCGCTTCATTTCATCGGAGCCGAACCGTGCCAGTGCGGGGGTTGCCATATCGGTCTGCACGCCGATCGACATGCCGACGCCGCCGGCGTTGATAGCACCGAGTTCTTCCGCCATCACCATGCCGTAGCTGTAGTCGAGGCCCGCGCCGCCATATTCGACGGGCTTACAAAGACCAAGTAGGCCGAGATCGCCCATCTTCTTGAACACCTGATGCGCCGGATAAATCTCGTCGCGCTCCCATTGATCGACGAACGGATTGATCTCGTTCTTGATGAACTGCTGCATGGTGCGGCGGATGGCGTCGTGTTCCTGCGTGAACTGCATTGCGTTTCCCG
>CALRLJ020000198.1:0-7055 GCA_943368635.1 Sediminibacterium ginsengisoli
CTTCAGTTACGCCTTGAATCTCACCACGGATCGTCCGCTGGTGTTGCAAGGCGACGCCGGCTATAGTCGGAAATCCGAACGCGGACAGGCCTCGTATTATTTCAGCCAGCCGTATTTTGTGGCCTCGGGCACGATCACGCTGGGCGACAAGCAGGTCGCCGTCACAGGCCATGCGTGGCTGGACCGCGAGTGGAGCAGCCAGCCACTGGCTTCCGACCAGACGGGGTGGGACTGGTTCTCGCTGCATCTTGGTTCGGGTGAAAAGGTCATGCTGTTTCGCCTACGGCAGAAGGACGGCGGTCACTATTTCGCCGGCAACTGGATTGAGCGCGATGGACGCTCGGTGTCGCTTGCTGCGAACTCTATCGCGATGACACCTACCAATTTCTCCATGATCGATAGCCGGAAGCTGCCGACATCGTGGACCGTTGCAATTCCGGAGCGCGGGTTAAAGATTGAGAGCGTGCCGCTGAATGCCAAAAGCTGGATCGGAACGCGCTTCGCCTATTGGGAAGGCCCGATCAGTTTCAAAGGCACCCACAGCGGCGTCGGTTATCTTGAAATGACAGGATATTGAGAAAGAATACAGAATGAAGCAGAAGCCATTCGGCCTGACGGGGCCGCAGACCTCTGTCATCGGGCAGGGCACATGGTACATCGACCGGGGCAATCGCGCGTCCGCTGTCGCAGCGTTGCGAAAGGGACTCGATCTCGGCATGAACCATATCGATACCGCGGAGATGTATGACGATGCGGAGCTTGTCGTCGCCGAGGCGATGGCCGGCCGACGCGATGATGTGTTTTTGGTCTCAAAAGTTCTGCCGAGCAACGCCTCGCGTAAGGGCACGGTGCAGGCCTGCGAACGCTCGCTGAAACGTCTCAAGACCGATCGGCTGGATTGCTATCTGTTGCACTGGCGCGGATCCTACCCGCTAGAGGATACGGTCGCTGCTTTCGAGCAACTGGTCAGCGAGGGAAAGATCCGCTCTTGGGGGGTGAGCAATTTCGACGCGGGCGATCTTGCGGAAATCCTCGATGTTGCGGGCGAGGGCCGCATCGCCTGCAATCAGGTGCTCTATCACCTGAACGAACGGGCCATCGAACATTCGGTGATCCCGTGGTGCGAGGCTCATGGCGTTGCTGTGGTGGCCTATTCGCCGTTCGGGCATGACGATTTCCCCGATGCGCAATCGGCAGGCGGCAAGATTCTGCAGGAGATCGCGGCACGGCACGTCGCGACACCGCGTCAGGTGGCGTTGAGTTTTCTCACGCGATGGTCCTCGGTGTTCGCGATTCCCAAGGCCTCATCGCCGGTCCATGCTGCAGACAACGCAAGCGCGGGAAGTGTGACGTTGACGGAGAGCGACATCGCCGCGCTCGATAAGGCGTTCCCGCTGGGACGCGAGCCGCGCAGCCTACCGATGCTTTAGATCTTCGCCGCCACGCCCTGCCATAACAGCAGCAACGAGATGATGAACAGCAGCACGTAGGCGATGTTGTAGAACAGTCCGGTTGGCGTTTTCCGCACCAGCCAGATGCCTGCGAAGTTTGCGAGCACCGCAATCGGCAACAGCAGCAAAGAGGTCGCGAAATTCTTCGCCGTGAACTGCGCGAGCGCGAAGTAGGGGCCGATTTTCAGCAGGTTCACGACCGCGAAAAAGATCGTGGTGGTGCCGACGAACGTCAGTTTCGGCAGCCGCTGCGGCAGGACGTGAACCTGAAACGGCGGACCGCCGCCCTGCGTCATGAACGATGTGAATCCCGAGACGCCGCCCCAGAACACACCGCTGATCGTTGTGGCAGGATGCGGCTCGGTCCTGTTGCGGCGCAGCCAGGTATTGGCAACGAAGGCCAGCCCGATAACGCCGATAATGATACGGACGAAGGCGTCGGACAGGTGTGAAGCCAGCAGCCAGCCGAGCGCCATGCCCGCAATCGCGCCGGGCAACATGACTTTCAGATTCCACGCATCCCAGTCGCGCCGATAGACGTAGACCGAGATCATGTCCTGTGTGATCAGGATGGGCAGGATCAGCGCGGCGGCCTCCAGCGGCGGAAGGTATAGCGCCAGCAGCGGCGTCGATGCGATGCCGAGACCGGAAAAGCCGCCCTTCGCCAGCCCCAGCAGGATCACCGCCGGAACCGCTACGAAATAGAACAACGGTTCGGTGATGATGGCGTTCACGTCATGATTCCGTCAGATACTTTTCACTTAGGCCTCAAAAGGCCCATCCAGATCAACTGCTATTGCCGCGCAGAAATGCAGGCGGCCCTTGTGCCTTTGCGGTGTCAGCCCTAGATTTCTGTCATGCCCCGCTATTTCTTCAACACCCGCATTGGCGAGACGCTGATTCCCGACCCGGAGGGTGAGGAATTGCGCGATCCGGACCATGCCTGGGAAATTGCCCGCGCAACGATCCGGCAAATTCTCCAGGAGGAAGGCAAGGATCCAAGCCTGCTGTCGGCTTCTCTGGAAGTCACCGATGCAGCCGGCGAAATCGTGCTCGAATTCCCGTTTACGGAAGCGCTGGAGATACCGGACGAGCCGCCGTCGCAGCACTAATGTCACCTGCGACAGGGGTATCGTCTTCGCCCTGCGCAAGCTTGACGGCAAGATCGGCAACCATCTCGGCGGCAAGTGTGTCGGGCGATGCGAGCCAGCTTGCAGCAAAGGTGAGCGTCGGCACCTGAAGATCGGTGGACAGGAGTTTGAGCCGGCCTTCCGCCAATTCGCGCTTCACGATCGCGGTGGGGATCACGGCGACCCCGATGCCATCGGTCGCCATCCGGATCACGGTCGCCAGCGACGCACTGGCATGGAGCCGGGTCTGCGGCAGGTCGGGCCGGTTGAACAACGATCTCACGATCTCATAGGGCTGTGTCTTGCGCGCGAATGTGATGATCGCAAATCGCGCGAGATCGTGAACCGTCAGGACGCCGTTGCCGAGGCCGAGCGACGGGCTGGCGACAAACGAAATTGGATAGTCGCACAGCACGCGATTGCGAACATTCGGGAACGACAGCGGGCCGAGGCAAAAGGCGAGGTCGATTTCCTGCGCCACCAAACGCGCGCGAAGATTTGGCGTGATGTCGACTTCGACTTCGAGCGACAGATTGGGATGCGTGCTGGCGACGCGCTCTATCAGTTTCGGCAACCACGTATGGACGATGGTTTCCGAGACACCGAGGCGCAGAATGCCGCGCATCGCCGAGTGATCCATCACCGCCGCCAGCATTTCCGAGCGCAGGCCGATCAGCTTCTCGGCGTATTGCATCATTTGCCGTCCGCTCGGCGTCGGCATGACGGAGCGGCTGTCTCGTTGCAGCAGCTTGACGCCCATCTCGGCTTCAAGTTGGGCGATGCGCTGCGAGATCGCGGGCTGGGTCGTGTTGAGTTTTCGCGCGGCGCCGCCAAAGCTGCCCAGTGTTACCACCCAGAGAAACGTTTCGAGCGATTTGAAATCCACCATACCTGAAACCCCACGCCTATTAGTTCAGCTTATCGTTTCTCATAAGAAAACGCGACTAGACTTTATCATTGGGCAATGATCCACTCTTTTTGAAGATAAACGGAGCGGTCTTATGCTTTCGGCAGCCCAGCAGCTATCTCCAGACGTCAAACATCTTGGCGCTGATCTTCCGAGCCGGGATGCGCGGCTGGCCTATCGATCAGGCAAAGTCGGCGTCACCGCCGGCGTCGCGCCCGGTTACGTTCAGGGCAATCTCGCCATCGTCCCCGAAGAATTCGCATCCTCGTTTCATCGCTTCTGCCAGCTCAATCCGAAGCCGTGTCCCATCATCGGCATGTCTGAGGTCGGCGATCCGCGCATCCCCGCGCTGGGGATCGATCTCGACATTCGGACGGATTTGCCGCGCTACCGGGTTTGGCGCGACGGACAATTGAGCGAGGAGCCCACCGACATCATGGCGCAGTGGCGGGATGATCTGGTGGCCTTCGTGATCGGCTGCTCGTTTTCATTCGAGGAAGCGCTGATCGCGGATGGATTGAAAATCCGCCACATCGAGGAAAAACGCAACGTTCCGATGTATCGCACCAATGTTGCCTGCGCGTCGGCGGGTCCGTTCGCGGGACCGATGGTGGTCTCGATGCGCCCGTTCAAGCCTGCGGAAGCGATCCGCGCGATCCAGATCACCACGCGGTTTCCGGCGGTGCATGGCGCGCCGGTGCATATCGGCAAGCCGGAACTGATCGGCATCAAGGATATTGCGAAGCCCGACTATGGCGACGCAGTGAGCATTCAGCCCGACGAATTGCCGGTATTTTGGGCGTGCGGAGTCACACCGCAATCGGTCATCCTGCAATCGCGGCCGGCCTTCGCAATCACCCACGCGCCGGGCTTCATGCTGGTGACGGACGTTCGTAATTCGGAATTTTCCATTCAGTGAGTTTCGCCAATCCACCGCAAAGCCTTTTGCCAGACAATGGGCTTCGTCAAACACAGGAGTATTGTTGATGAATCGTCGCGAAGTATTGTTGTCGGGTGTCGCATTGTCATTGGCCGGAACGCGCGCCTTCGCGCAAGCCGGCAAGGAGATTTCGATCGGTTGCATCTGGCCGCTGACCGGGCCGACGGCGCAGATTGGCGCCGATGCGCGCCACGCTCTGGAAACCGCGGTCGATATCGTCAACGCGTCGCATGATCTCGATCTGCCGACCGCAAAGAATGCCGGTCTTGCCGGCCTCGGTGGTGCCAAGATCAAGCTGGTTTTCGCCGACCATCAGGGCGATCCGCAGAAGGGGCGGGCGGAAGCCGAACGCCTCATTACCCAGGACAAGGTCGTCGCCATTTGTGGCGCGTTCCACTCGTCGGTGTCGGCGACGGTCAGCGCGTCCTGCGAACGCTACGGAATTCCTTATGTGGCCGCCGATTCATCGTCGCCGAGCTTGCATCGCCGCGGCCTGAAGTTCTTCTTCCGCCCCGCAGCCCACGACGAGATGTTCTCGCTTGCGATGTTCGAGTTCATGGATGCGCTCAAGAAGAAGGGCAAGAAGATCGACAGCGTCGGACTGTTCTTCGAAGACACAATCTTCGGCACCGATTCCTCGAACGTACAGCGCAAGCTCGCTGCGGATCGCGGTTACAAGGTCGCCGTTGACATCAAATACCGCGCCAGCTCACCGTCGCTGACCGCTGAAGTGCAGCAGATCAAGAGCGCCAATCCGGACGTGCTGCTGCCGTCGAGCTATACCACCGACACCATTCTGCTGATGAAGACGATGGATGAACTCGGCTACAAGCCGAATAACATTCTGGCGCAAGCGGCGGGCTTCTCCGACAAGGCGACATTCGACGCGGTGGGCGACAAGCTTAACGGCATGATCTCGCGCGCCAGCTTCTCGCTCGATCTTGCGGCCAAGCGCCCGTCGGTTGGCAAGGTCAACGAGATGTTCAAGGCCCGCGCCAACCGCGATCTGAACGACAATACCTCGCGGCAGTTGACGGCAATTTTGGTTCTGGCCGACGCAATCGACCGGGCGAAATCCACCGACGGTGAAAAAATCCGCGCAGCGCTTGCGGCAACCGATACCCCCGGCGAGAAAACCATCATGCCGTGGAAGCGTATCAAGTTCAGCCCTGAAGGGCAGAACGACGATGCCGATCCGGTGCTGCTGCAGTATCTCGGCGGCAAGTTCATCACCGTCTATCCGGCGCAGGCGGCGATCGCCGAGCCGAAATGGCCGATGAATGGCTGAAGTAAAAGGGGCGCTGTCGTTACCGGCAGCGCTCTTTCTATCAATGCTGATGACCGCGCGACGCGGATAACACCTCATTTTGATGGAATGAATTCACAGTGACAGCGCAAGCCTTTCTACAGGTGATCGCGAGTGGCCTCTTGATGGGGCTGATCTACGCGTTGATCGCGGTCGGCCTGTCGCTGATCTTCGGCCTGATGGATGTCGTGAACTTCGCCCATGGCGAATTCCTCATGCTTGCGATGTACGCGACATTCGCGCTGGTGTTCATGACCGCGCTCGATCCCATCGTGCTGGCGCCGCTGGTGGTGGCGCTGATGTTCGTGCTCGGCGTGTCGGTCTATGCGGGGATTATCCGTTTCGCGATGCGCGCCAAGGCCAACCCCGGCATGGTGCAGATTTTCGCGACCTTTGGACTGGCTCTGCTGATTCAGGGTCTCGCGCAGTATTTCTTCACGCCCGACTATCGCAGCATCGCCGGCACCTGGCTTGGCGGCAAGACGCTGAACCTCGGAGGCGTGTTCCTGCCATGGCCGCAGATTTTCGGCGGCATGGTTTCGCTGGCGGTGTTCGCCGGACTTTACTGGCTAATCACGCGCACCGATTTCGGCAAGGCGCTTGAGGCGACGCGAGAAGATCAGGGTGCGGTCGCGCTGGTCGGCATCGACCGCAATCGCGTGTTCGCGCTCGGCTGGGGGCTTGGTGCCGCGTTGGTCGGGATCGCGGGCGCCGTGCTGGCGATTTTCTATTACATCCACCCGCAGGTCGGCAGCACCTTCGCGCTGATTGCTTATGTGACCGTCGCGCTTGGCGGCTTTGGCAGCATTTTCGGTGCGCTGGTCGCGGGTGTGATCGTCGGGCTGGTGGAGGCGTTGACCACGCTGATCCTGCCGGCATCCTTGAAATCCGTCGGCGTGTATTCGCTATACCTTCTGGTGTTGTTCGTCAGGCCGAGCGGCCTGTTCGGGAGATTGTAATGACCCAGAGTGCCGCCGCCTCATCCATGTCCGCGTTCGTCGCCGGTCGGCGGCGGCAGCTCATCACCGCATTTGTTGTGTTTGCGCTGATCGCGCTGGTGCCGCGACTGGTCACCGACGTCTATATGATGAACGTGCTGATCCTGACGCTGCTGTTTGCGGCGCTGTCGCAGAGCTGGAATCTGCTCGGCGGCTATTGCGGTCAGGTCTCGCTGGGGCATGCGCTGTATTTCGGAATTGGAGCTTACGCGACCAGCATTCTGTATGTGAAGTTTGGTATCACGCCCTGGGGCGGACTTCTTGCGGGCGGGATCATCGCCGCTGTGATCGCGCTGGCGCTCGGCTATCCGTGCTTCCGTCTC
>CALRLJ020000199.1:0-7019 GCA_943368635.1 Sediminibacterium ginsengisoli
ACCAACACCGACCTGCTCGGCTGGGTCTACGAACGCGCTGCGGGCCGCGCCCTTTCCGACCTGCTCGGCGAATATCTCTGGACCCCGCTCGGCGCGGAAACGGATGCCTACATCACGCTCGATTCGGAAGGCGCGATGCGCGCCGCAGGCGGCATCTGCGCCGCACCCCGCGACCTCGCCCGCTTCGGCGAAATGATCCGGCAGCGCGGCGTCGCTGGCGGCAGGCAGGTGGTGCCGGGCTGGTGGATCGACGACATCAATGACAACGGCGATCCAGCGGCGTGGGCGCGCGGCGATTTCGCGGAGCTGTTTCCGGACGCGGCCTACCGCAGCAAATTCTATCAGATCGACCGCAACCGGCGGACGCTGTGCTGCCTCGGCATCCACGGACAATATATCTATATCGATCCCATCAGCGAGCTGGTGATTGTCCGGGTTGCTGCCGAACCGATCCCGCTCGACATCGAATGCACCCGCGCCTGGCGCAGGGGCTTCGATGCGATCGTCAAGCACTTCTCATAGAAGACATCAGCTCATCGCGACGCCGCCAGCATTGAGCGTCGTCGCGATGGTCCGCCATCAGCGCGTCAGTTTTTCCAATTCCGGAAACGCCGCGTAAGTCGTACCCGCGCACAGTTCACCGGCATCTTCGATGATGCGGTCCAACCGGCCGTCGATATACATGCCGGCGCGTTCCTTCGCGCCCGCATATTGTCCGCCTGCACCTCGCGCATTGAAGCGCACGCACACGACGTAGCGGCGGCGGCCACCGACTTCCTTTTGCGCTGGCTGGGCAATCATCGCCTCGCGCACGCCGGCCGGGTTGTTCAAGTAGGTCCGCAGCAGCGCCACCAATTCCGGGCGATAATTTGCAGGATAAGGCTGGTTCTCGACGCCCCTGTCGGCGGTGTAGGACATGCCCTCGTTGCCGCCGGTCCAGGCACAACCGGCTGCGCCCAGCCCCAGCAGCACTACCGCCACACGCGGCCCATATGTCACCAATTTGCAACGCATCCGAATGAAGTCCGCAACCTGAGCCATGGCATTGGGTTTCTTGGACATTGTGTCATTGACAAGGCAACCCTCCGCCGATTGATTGCAACCACGGCACAGGTGCCAGCGCAAGCTGGCGAATAGGGAATTCGGTGCCGCCGTGCGATTTGCACGGCCATTCCGAAGCTGCCCCCGCAACTGTCAGCGGTGAGCCGTTGTCCACGACGCCACTGAGCGAAGGCTTTTCAGCCGAGCTTGGGAAGGCGGGCAACGGCGACGATCCGCGAGCCAGGAGACCTGCCTGTACCGGTCATCCTTCCGTCGCACGGGGCGTGCGAAGGGGCGGCGTTCCGCAGCGGTGACGTGACGTAACTGTTGCGGAGGTTCGGCCGATGGCCTGTTTCCTCAGTCAGGACGGAACGTATGGCGGCTGCAAACAGCCGCCGGCCGTCATGTCTGCGCGTTTTCACCGCGCCTCCGCGATCACATGCATCGGCGGGGCAACATCGTGACTCTTTTTCCTAAATCTCTCTTTCCGGCGGCGACGCTCGGACTGTCATTCGCGGCGGCATGCCTTGCAGGCACAGCACTCGTCAGCCCTGCCCTCGCGCAAGACGCAGGCGGCGCATTGCCGCCGATCAACGTCGATGCGACGCGCTTATCCGGCACCGGCGGCAATGCAGGCAGCAGCACAAGCGCTCCTGCCAACACCATCGGCATTGTCGGCGCATCGACGACTGTTATTACGTCGGATGACATCGCACGAGCCCCGAACCAGACGATTCAGGAAATCATCGCCACCGCGCCCGGCGTACAGCTTACCAATCTCTATGGAGCCGTGAACGGCTCCGGAAGCGTTGTCGATTTGCGTGGATTTGGCGCGTTTGCATCTTCGAATACTTTGATCCTCATCAACGGACGCCGCCTCAACGAGGCCGATCTGCAGGGTGTCGATCTGTCGACGATTCCAATTCAATCGGTCGAACGCATCGAGATCACGCGCGGCAATTCCGGTGCGGTGCTCTATGGCGACAATGCCGTCGGCGGCGTTATCAACATCGTCACCAAGACGGGCGCAGGCCTCGGCAAACCTTACGCGGGCCGTGTCGAAGGCGGCGTCGGCTCTTACGGACAGCGCGAGGGGAACGCCTCGTTCAGCGCCAACCACGGCCCATGGTCAACCGCTGTATTCGGCAACGCCGTCCATTCGGACGGCTACCGGGCCAACAACAAGCTCGACCAGCAGAGCGGCGTCGGCGAGATCCGCTATGCCACTCCCGAATTCTCCGCGTTTCTGAACGCCGCCGCAGACCGGCAACAGCTCGGTTTCCCCGGTACGCTCGGAAACATGTATTCGATCGATTTCGGCGCAACGACTTTCAGCACCCTTGGCAATCTCAGAGGCACCAGAACTCCGTTCGATTATGGCCAGAAGCAGGGAAACAGCATCACGGCAGGATTTACCAAAACCCTGTGGAGCGGCGCCGAGCTGATTGTCGACGGCGGCGTGCGTAACAAGTTCCAGCAGTCCGGTTTCTTCGGCGACCCGGCGAGCATTGGTGGCCCGCAGTATGCCTATGTGAATTCCAACCTGCAGACATGGTCGATCACGCCACGCCTGAGCATGAAGAATATGTTCGGCAGCGTATCGTCGAATATCCTTACCGGTATCGACTACTACAATTCGCAATACGACTCGAGCCGCAGCCAGCAGTCCTTCGATCCGCCAAACCACGTCTACAATCTCTCGCAACAGACAGTGGCAGGGTATTGGCAACAGACGCTTGGCCTCCTGCCAAGCACGGATTTCTCCTACGGCGCACGCATCCAGCAATTGAAACTGTCGGCGCGCGATCATTACGACCCGACCGCTCCATTCGGATCACTCGCGGCGCAGGCTTCTCCGCTCGACAAGGATGAAACCAACCACGCGCTGCATATCGGGCTCGAGCATCGGTTCAACGAGAATTTCGCGATTTTCGGTCGTGCTGCCCGCGCCTTCCGAACGCCGAACGTTGACGAGCGCGTGGTCACTGGCCCTGCATATCTCAGCATCCCGCCCTACACCCCGATCCCTCAAAACTTCGAGTTGAAGACGCAGACGTCTTACGACATCGAAGGCGGCATCAAGATTCATGGCGGCCCGCTGGACATTCAGACCAGCTACTACGACATGCACCTGAAGAACGAGATTCACTTCAATCCGGCGGCTTTCTTCAATTACAATCTCGATCCCACGCACCGTTACGGCTCGGAGACGCAAGCCTCGTTGCGCATCAACGAAGCATTCAGGCTGAGGGGCGGCTTCGCCTACACGCGTGCGGTTTTCGAGGAAGGGCCATTTGCCGGCAAGGACGTGCCGCTGGTTTCAAGGTTGTCCGGCAGCGCCGGCTTCACATGGAACATCTGGCAGAAATACGCCGTGCTCGATGCAAGCGCGCGCTTCTGGAGCAGCCGCCGTCTCGACAACGATCAGGCCAACACGCAAGGCGTGATCGGCGCGAATGCAACCATCGATCTGAAGTTGAGTGGCGCGTATGACCGCTTCTTCTGGTCGGCTGCGGTCATCAACCTGCTCGATGCCCAGTACTACGACTACGGTATCGCCAGCACCACCACGCCCGGCTCCTATGCCATCTATCCCCTGCCCGGCCGGATGTTCATGCTCAAAGCCGGCATGACTTTCTGATCGTTCATGACCGAAAACAGTCCGGCCCGCGCTCATCTCACGATGAACGCGGGCCGGACTTCTTTCCATGAACCGCCTCGATGCGGGGGCTATGCAATAACGGTCACGGAAATATCCGTCCCGATCAGATGTGGCGATGCTTCTTCACGATCACGACCTTGTGGCCGTGGCCATGACGATGATTGTTCATCATGTGATGGCGGTGATGACGATGCTTCTTCACCACAACGACCTGCGCATGGGAACGTGCGATCGACGGTTTGACGACGATGGTCTTGGTCATCGGACCGCGCTCGGTCTTGATGACGGTGGCAGCCATTGCAGGCGCAGCGAGCATCGAAGTGGCAACCAAGGCTGCGGAAATGATCTTCAACATGGCGAGTCTCCTGTTTCATGCGATCGAGAGGTGGCCGGTCGGATGGCCGGGTGCCGATCGTCGCAATAAAACTAGGCCCGCCGCGCTGAACTCAATCTGAAGCGCGGCGACGGCTTTCGTTCATCTGGATGACAGTTTGGCCATATACGGGCATCCGGGCCGGAGGCCGCTGCCGAAACCGACAGAATTATGACCGGGAACCGGGGGAATGTTCGAACCCGATGGGTGTTTAAACCGACAACTGGGTATAGCATCGACCTTGCAGATCAACGGGAGGCTTGGAATGAGCAACTTGACCATCAGGCAGATATCGCTCGCACTTCTTCTTTCGGCGTTCGTCGCAGCACCTGCGATCAATCAGGCGCAAGCCGCAGGCTCCGATACGCCTTCGCCTCCCGCGTCCGACACCAAGTCAAAGCCCAAAGACAAGAAGAAGGACGACAAGAAGTCGTCGCTCGAAGACCCGACTTTCCTCAAGGGGTATCGCGCGGCCTATACGACGATCTATGAAAACAACGACTACGCCGCCGCCATTCCGCAGCTCAAGGCGCTCGGTCAGGATGACCGTGCCGATGTCGCCAACCTGATCGGCTATTCGTATCGCAAGCTCGGCAACTACGAGCTTGCGAGCGTCTGGTACGAGCGCGCGCTGAAGGCCGATCCGAACCATGTCCGCACCTGGCAGTATTACGGGTTGTGGCAGGTCGAACAGGGCAATCGTGAACAGGCCAAGCATCACCTCGCAAAGATCGAAGCCATCGCGGGCCGTAACAGCACCGAATATCAATCGCTGGCCTCGGCACTCACCAGCGGCCGGACGTCTTACTGAGCCGGCATACGGTTAGCCGCCTTGGTTAACCGGGCAATCAAGCCCCGCCGGCCGAATATCGGTCGCGCGGGGCTGTTTTGTTGTGGCGATGGCTCCTCGACAACACTGGAAAACCTCGTATAGACGAAGCCCGCGCGCGTCATGTCGTTGTGTCCGCGCTAAAAGGGGCTGGCCGATCCGGATGACGAAGCCAAGGAAATATGAGCGGATTGCCTTCGTGGCAGGCCCGAGTGCGGAGGCCCAGCAGGCCCTCGCCCAGCTCGTGAATGCGCATGGCAACCAGCCCGCCGATCAAGCCGATGTTGTCGTGGCGCTCGGCGGCGACGGCCTGATGCTGCAAACGCTGCATCGGCACATGCGTTCCGGCATTCCGATCTACGGCATGCATCGCGGCACTGTCGGCTTCCTGATGAACGAGTTCAGCCAGCACTCGCTGATCGACCGGCTGGAAGCCGCAAAGCTCACCGTGATTAACCCGCTGCTGATGCGCGCCACCGACATTCACGGCAAGGTGCATATTCATCACGCTATCAACGAGGTCTCGCTGTTTCGCCAGACCCATCAGGCCGCGCGTTTGCGGATTCTGGTCGACGAGCATGAGCGCATGGCCGAACTGATTTCGGACGGGATCATGGTGGCGACGCCTGCAGGTTCGACCGCCTACAACCTGTCGGCCCAGGGCCCGATCCTGCCGATCAACGCGGCGCTGTTGGCGCTGACCCCGATCAGCCCGTTCCGCCCTCGCCGCTGGCGCGGCGCGCTATTGCCCAATACCGCTTTCGTCGTGTTCGAGGTTCTCGAATCCGACAAGCGGCCGGTCGCCGCCGTCGCCGACCATGATGAGGCCCGCGACGTGCAGCGGGTCGAAATCATCGCGGACAAGACCATCTCGATCCGGATGCTGTTCGACCCCGGCCACAGCCTGGAAGAACGGATTCTCAGCGAGCAGTTCGGGTTCTAGGCCAGAGCGCAGGATCGACCTTCCCACTCGGATACCGCTGTCCCGGCCGCCTCGGACCGGCTTGGATAACCATTCGTTAACGGCAGCCTCATATAGTTAATGCGAGGTGTACCTGGTGTCCGGTGCGCCACCTCGGGCTGCGCATGTTCATTATCGACTTCAACAAGCTGCGGTTTCTCGTGTGCGATGATAACGCGCACATGCGGCGCATTCTGCGCACGCTGCTGCATTCGTTCGGCGCGCGCGAAGTCTATGAATCGGAAGATGGCGCGACTGCGCTCGAAATGTATTCCCATTACGTCCCCGACATCGTCATCACCGACTGGTCGATGCCGATTTTCGACGGACTCGAACTCGCGCAGATGATCCGCCAGCCCGACGGCGCGGGCAATCCGTATGCGCCGATCATCATGCTGACCGGCCATTCGGAAAAGCGCCGCGTCATGGTGGCGCGCGATGCCGGCGTCACGGAATTCCTGGCCAAGCCGATCTCCGCCAAGGGGCTTTATCAGCGCATCCTCAATGTCGTGGCCAATCCCCGGCCCTTCATCAAGACCAAGAACTATTTCGGACCGGACCGCCGCCGTAACACCAACGCCGCCTATATCGGCGTCGAACGGAGAACCGGCGGCAACGCGGAAATCGTGCAGCAACCTTCGCTGCTCGATAAAGCCCGTTCCGGAAATTAGGAGAGCCAATGGCCCGCAAGCCGCCTGCCGAGATCAAGGTCGATACCTTCGCGGACCATCAGGTCATCTCGCAGCCCAATCCGCTGCGCAAGATGGTGCGGTACTCCGACGAAAAGGACATCGACGATCCGGTCGCCCGCGCCGAAAAGGCGCTTGCGGGACTGTCCGGCGAGTTCGAGGACTGGATGCGCATCGAGTGCGAGCGACTGAGCAGCGCGCATGCGGCGATCCAGAGCGACGGACTGAACACCGAAAACCGCGAGGAACTGTTCCGCGCGGCGCATGACATCAAGGGCGACGCCGCCACGTTCGGCTATCCCACCGCAGCAGCA
Organism: Sediminibacterium ginsengisoli; assembly: GCA_943368635.1. Taxonomy (GTDB): domain Bacteria; phylum Pseudomonadota; class Alphaproteobacteria; order Rhizobiales; family Xanthobacteraceae; genus Afipia. The sequence continues at coordinate 6,870 of CALRLJ020000199.1, forward strand.
GCAGCCGAGAGCCTGTGCCGGATCATCGAGCACGCCCCGGACTTCGCACAGGTGCCGGACGAACTGATCCTGCATCACGTCAACGCAATCCAGGCGATCTATCGCGAGCAGTCGCGGATCGAAGCTGCCGGGATGGCCGATGAACTGAGC
>CALRLJ020000200.1:0-6957 GCA_943368635.1 Sediminibacterium ginsengisoli
TCGCGATCTGGTTTGCGGTGATCGTGTGCGCGCTGCTGACGGTGAACCTGCTGGATTCCCGCACCGGCCGCGCCATCCGCGCGCTGCGGCGCGGCCATATCGCAGCGGAAGCCTTCGGCGTCCAGACCGCGCGCGCCAAGCTCCTGGTCTTTATCTATGCGGCGGTGCTCGCCGGCCTGTCCGGGTGGCTCTACGCGCACTTCCAGCGCGCGGTGAACCCGACGCCGTTCGGCCTGAATGCCGGCCTCGAATATCTGTTCATCGCCGTGGTCGGCGGCGCGGGTTACGTCTGGGGTGCGGTGCTCGGCGCGAGCATTGTGGTCGTGCTCAAGGAATTCCTGCAAAGCTTCCTGCCCGTGGTGTTTCACGGATCGGCGCAGCTCGAGACCGTGATCTTCGGAATCCTGCTGGTGGTGCTGCTTCAGGTTTCGCCGGGCGGCATGTGGCCGCGCCTCGCCGCCCTGCTGACATTCGCCCCCTCGAAGCGTCCCCGCCCGCAAACCGCCGATCCGCTGCCGCCGCGCAGCAAAGCCGTCGCCCTGTCCGAAACGCTGCTCGACATCCAGTCCGCCCGCAAACAGTTCGGCGGCGTCATCGCGGTCAACGATGTCTCCTTCAATGTGCAGGCGCGCGAGATCGTCGCCCTGATCGGACCGAACGGCGCGGGCAAGAGCACCACGTTCAATCTCGTCACCGGCGTGCTGCGCGCCACCGCCGGATCGATTTCCATCCTCGGCCACAAGGTCGACGATGCGCCGCCGCAGGAGATCGCAAAACTCGGGGTCGCCCGCACCTTCCAGCATGTCAAACTCGTGCCCGACATGAGCGTGCTGGAGAACGTCGCCATCGGCGCCCATCTGCGCGGTCATTCAGGCGCGGTCGCCAGCATGTTGCGGCTCGACCGCAAGGATGAGGCAGCACTGCTTGCCGAGGCAGCCCGGCGGATCGAGCGCGTCGGCCTCGGCGACCAGATGCACCAGCTTGCGGGCAGCCTCTCGCTCGGCCAGCAGCGCATCGTGGAAATCGCCCGCGCGCTGTGCGTCGATCCGATCCTGCTGCTGCTCGACGAACCTGCGGCCGGACTGCGTCACATGGAGAAGCAAAAGCTGGCGTCGCTGCTGCGGCAGTTGCGCGCCGAAGGCATGTCGATCCTGCTGGTCGAACACGACATGGGCTTCGTGATGGACATTGCCGACCGCATCGTCGTGCTGGAATTCGGCACCAAAATCGCCGAAGGCACACCGGCCGCCGTCCGCGCCAACCCCGACGTGATCAAGGCCTATCTGGGGACGGCATCATGACCAAGCTGCTGTCCGTCGAAAATGCCCACATCGCTTACGGCAAGGTTGAAGCCGTGCGCGGCGCGACTCTCGATGTCGGCGCCAACGAGATCGTCACCATTGTCGGCGCCAACGGCGCGGGCAAGACCACCTTGCTCAACGCCATCATGGGCATTCTCCCGCTGACCGGAAGCGTGGTGTTCGCAGGCCAGCAGATTTCCCGCTTCGACATCGAGGACCGGGTCGCGGCGGGACTTTGTATCGTGCCCGAGCATCGCGAACTGTTCGGGACCATGACGGTTGAGGAAAACGTGCAACTCGGCGGCTTCCGCGTGCCGCGCGCGACGGCGGCGCGTGAGCAGGAACGGGTCTATACGCTTTTCCCGCGCCTGAAGGAGCGCCGCACACAATTGGCCGGTACGCTGTCCGGCGGCGAGCAGCAGATGCTGGCGATGGGCCGTGCGCTGATGAGCCAGCCGAAGCTGCTGATGCTGGACGAGCCGAGTCTGGGCCTCGCGCCGCTGATCGTGGCGGATATTTTCCGCACCGTCACCGAATTGCGGCAGGCTGGCGTCTCCGTGCTGCTGGTCGAACAGAACGCCCGCGCCGCGCTGGAGATCGCCGACCGCGCCTATGTGATGGAGCTTGGCGAATTCATCATGAGCGGTTCGGCTAAGGAGATCAGCGGCGACGAGCGCGTGGTGGCAAGCTATCTCGGCTTCCAGCACGCCGAAGAGGGCAAGCTGTAAGGCACGGCCCCACTAACAATCTTCCCCGATCTGGCGGATACTGACCCGGTAACAACTTCGTGCGGGGGCACTTCGGCCATGGATGCGCGGTCACAGCGGAAGCTGCGCTTTTTCGCAGCAATTCTCTCAACCGGCGCGCTTGGCGGAATCATCTTTGTCACGGCTCACACCGGCTTTTCGCCGCCGCAGCTTCTGATCGGCATTATTTATGGCGTTTTGATCAGCGGAGCGATCGGCACGTTTGAGCTTCTCGCATCGTCGGGACCGCTGCGGGACTGGCTGGGAAGCCTGCCGTTCACTGTCAGCCTTGCCGTCCGCAGCGCCTTTTATGCAGCGGTGATTATTCCGGTGCAGTATTTCGATCTCGGTGTCCTGATCGCAGGCCGGACGCCAGATCCCGCTCAGGATATCTGGACGCCCATCATCTTCTCCGGCGTATTTGCCATCGCGCTGAACCTGCTGTTCGCGATCGCCAATATCATCGGCCCGCGCGCCTTGCTCCATCTGGTCACCGGACGCTACCACGCGCCGGTGGAGGAAAGCCGGTTCGTTCTGTTCGTCGATATTGCAGGCTCGACGACGCTTGCCGAGCGCCTCGGCAGTCTTGGAATCCATCGATTCCTGGACAAGACATTCCGCAGCCTGACCGGGCCGATTGTCGATTGCCGGGGGGAAGTCCTGAACTATGTGGGAGACGAGATCATCGTGACCTGGCCGGAAGCTTCGGGCGCGGTGGATTGCCGGCCGCTGCGCTGCTTTCTGGCGATGCGCGAAATCCTGCAAAAGCTTCAGGAGCGGTTTGAAAACGAATTCGGCGCGGCGCCTACAATTCGCGGCAGCCTCCATTTCGGACCCGTGATTATCGGCGAAATCGGCGACATCAGGCGTGCCATTGTCTTCAACGGCGATGTGATGAACACCGCCGCCCGCCTCGAAGAACTCAGCCGCAATGTGGACGGCGGCTTCGTCGCCTCCCGTGCTGCGATTGAGCGTTTCAAGACCGCTCCGCCGGTGCCGTTGCAGGATCTCGGTGTCCGCGACATCCGCGGCAGATCGGGCGGCATCGCCGTCATGGGACTCACATAACAGGCGCGCGCGCCGCGAAACAAAATGCCCGGCGCCGCAGACAAATTTACGCAGTCTGCGGTGGCCGGGCATTTCATCAAGCAGGCATTGCCAGTAATCGTTACTTCACGACCTCGTATTTGCCGCCCTTCACCGTCAGAAGGATGCGCGAACGGTCGTCGGTGCCATAGCGATTCTTCTCGGTGAAGTTGTAGACGCCCTGGCTTGCCGCGATGTCCTTTTCGCTCAGCAACGCCTCACGAATGGCTTCCCGGAATTCCTGCGTGCCGGGCTTGGCCTTCTTCAGGGCAACCGGCACGACGCGCTTGAGCACTTCAAAAGCATCGTACATGTGGCCCGCGAACTGGCTGCGGGTATTGGCGCCGTACTTCTTCTCATAGGCGGTGTTCAGCGCCATGCCCGGCTTCTTGGTCAGCGCGCTCTCGGACTGTCCTTCCGGAGCCATCACTGGCCCCGCCGCCATCAGAACGCCTTCGCCAGACGCGCCAGCGATACGAATGAAGTCCATCGCGGCGGCACCATGGGTCTGGTAGATCAGCCCCTTGTAGCCTTTGTTGCGAAGTTCGATCTGCGGCAAGCCAGCCGCAGCGCCCGACGCACCGATCAATACGGCATCCGGATTGGCGGCAATCAGCTTGAGCACCTGACCCGTCACCGACGTGTCCGCGCGTGCGAAGCGCTCTTCATCAACGACGCTGATGCCACCCATCTCCGCGGTCTGCTTCTTGAGATCGTTAGCCCAAAGATCGCCGTAAGAATCCGAATAGCCGATATAGCCGACGGTCTTCACGTTGTTCTTCTTCATGTGATCGTAGAGCACTTTGCCCATGATCGGAATCGGCTGCGGCATGGAAACAGTCCACTTCGCACGGGTCTCCGGAATAGGAAGCGGTGCGAGTGAAAGCTGCATGACCCCGGCTTCGTTCGCGACTGTCGAAATCGCGATCGACGGCGGCGTCACGGACGAGCCGATAATGACGTCGGCTTTGGATTCGGTCACGAACCGGCGCGCATTGGTGGTCGCCGCGGTCGGATCGCCGGCATCGTCCAGAACGATGGTCTTGATCTTGGCGCCGCCGATTTCGGCCGGCACGAACTCAAGCGCGTTCTTCTCAGGAACGCCCAGCGCGGCACCAGGGCCGGTGGTGCTGATGCTGATACCGATGGTGATGTCTTGCGCAGCGGCGAGGCTCACAGCGCCCGGCAGCGTCACGGAAGCCGCCAATACCACGGCGGTCCAGGTTAATGTCTTCATCAAATCCTCCCTCGGATACTCTTTTCAAGTTTCGTTGTGTGGCGGCAGACGCGACAACCGATATTTGCAGTGCAACATCGCGTCCGGAATTTCAGTCATTCAGATAGAAGTTATCGGTCATTTGCAATGCCCGCCGCCTCTGCCATTGGTATGACAGTTAAGGCGCGCTGGCTTGAAGCCGGACCGTGCGGCACGCCGCTGCCGCGGTCTGCCATTCAGTCCATGTTCGACAACCTTTTCGCATATTGTTATCTTGTATAATCAATTTCCAGCGGCGGGCAAAACCCTTATTCGCAAGGACCAGGAGGACACAGGTTGCGGACACAGGTCGCCATCATCGGCGGAGGCCCGGCGGGATTGCTGCTCGGACAATTGCTGCACCGCTACGGCATCGACAACGTGATTTTCGAGCGCAAGGATCGCGACTACATCCTGGGCCGAATCCGGGCAGGCGTGCTTGAGCAAGGCACCGTCGGCCTGCTGGACGAGGTCGGCGTCGCTGCGCGGCTGCATCGTGACGGCCTGATCCATCACGGCATCGAACTGGCGTTCGGCGGCGCGCGCCACCGGATCGACATGACGCAGGCGACCGGCAAAACGGTAACCGTCTACGGGCAGACCGAAGTGACCCGCGACCTGATGGATGCGCGCATCAACGCCGGACTGACCACCGTGTACGATGCCGACAATGTCAGCCTGCATGACTTTGACGGCGACCGGCCGCGGGTGCGCTACGTCAAGGACGGCACCACCCATGAAGTCGCCTGCGATTTTATCGCCGGCTGCGACGGCTTCCACGGCGTCAGCCGCCAGAGCATCAAGCCGGACGCGCTAAAAACCTTCGAGCGGGTCTATCCGTTCGGCTGGCTCGGTCTGCTCTCGGACACGCCGCCGGTATCGCCGGAGCTGATCTACACCAATCATGAACGCGGCTTCGCATTGTGCTCGATGCGTTCGGCGCACCGCAGCCGCTATTATCTGCAATGCGTACTCGACGATCACATCGATAACTGGTCCGACGATAAATTCTGGGACGAGCTGAAACGCCGGCTCGATCCGGAGGCGGCTGGACATCTTGTCACCGGGCCGTCGATCGAAAAGAGCATCGCGCCTTTAAGAAGTTTCGTCGCCGAACCGATGCGGTTCGGGAAGCTGTTTCTGGCTGGCGACGCCGCGCATATCGTGCCACCGACCGGCGCTAAGGGGCTGAACCTTGCGGCCAGCGACGTTCATTATCTTTCCACGGCGCTGCGCGAATTCTACGCGGACAGGTCCGCCGCCGGCATCGACGATTACTCGCGCCGTGCGCTCGGTCGGGTGTGGAAAGCCGACCGCTTCTCGTGGTGGATGACATCGATGCTGCATCGTTTTCCCGGCACCGATGAATTCAGCTCACGAATCCAGATCGCGGAACTGAACTATCTGGTCGAGTCTGATGCAGCGAAGATGTCGCTGTCGGAGAATTATGTCGGCTTGCCGTATTGAAGACGTCGCCTGCACTGGTTCTCACAGCGCAGGCAACTTGTTGCTGAAATCTCACAAACAGAGACTGCGTTCAGAAACGTTTGAGTAAACGGCTTCGCCAGAATGTCGGTGAGCTTCGGGACGATTTCCTTGATGTGCGGCGTGGTCATGTGGGCATCGAGCGCCGCCTTGTCTGTCCATGACTCGAACGTCAGAAACCGTCCAGGTTCGGACTGCACTTCGAGCAAGGTGTAGGATTTGCAGCCCGGCTCGGCGCGAGATTTTTCCGTAAACGGGACAAGAAGTGCGCGCAACGCATCGGCACTTCCCGGCTTCGCGACAATTTCCGCAATCACATAAAGCAATCCGGGACCAGCGGCTTCCGCCGTCCGGCCTTGTATCAATCCAGCGAAAAGAGAGCCGAGAGCAGCGCTCTGGACCACAGTACGACGATCGAGCATTGGTTTTCTCCCACGCCGCGTTGTTGGACTTGCGGCAGAGGGAATACGCGGTGGCGGCGATTATGTTTCAAACATCTGACCTCTGTACGTTTCAAACTTGATTTCGAATGATCGCTCCTGCTGCCTGTTCTAAGATGCGCGTGCAGCGCACACTGATCTTGTTTGAAAGAGACCGATGGAAACGACAGACACTCTCGCCGATGTCCCGCCGGGCTTCGCCCGTCATCCCCGGCGCAGTCCGCTCACCGAGCCGTGGGAGCCCATCTATTTCAAGGCAACCGCGGACGCCTATATTCTCGGGCTTCACCTCGCCGAGGCACACACCAATTCGCGCGGGCTGATTCACGGCGGGTTGATCGCGGCACTTGCCGACAATGCGATGGGGCTGAGTTGCGGCCTCAAGGCGGGCAACCTGCTGGGACTGGTGACGGTGAACCTCTCGGTCGATTACCTCGGTTCGGCGAATGTCGGACAGTGGCTTCAGATCGACACCAACTTCATGAAGATCGGCGGATCGATCTGTTTCGCGCAATGTCTCGTCACAGCCGACGGCGAACCGTGCGCGCGCGCCAACGCGACGTTCAAGATCGCGCGGAAGAAAGCATAGCGTTGCTCACGCCGTCCCGAACCGCCAGTTCGCCTGGCCGACCACAAGATCGACA
>CALRLJ020000201.1:0-6944 GCA_943368635.1 Sediminibacterium ginsengisoli
GATCGAAGCGCTCGGCGTGCTGGAGCGTTCGAAGATTTCCGCCGAGATGAAAGATCTCGACCAGCCGTCGCGCGCGAGCTTGCGCAAATACGGCGTGCGGTTCGGCGCCTATCATATTTTCCTCCCCGCGCTGCTTAAGCCCGCCGCGCGCGGACTGGCGTCGCTGCTGTGGGCGCTGAAGCGTGACAATGTCGACTGGTCGGCGCTGACCGGCGCGCAGCATCTGGCCGCGAGCGGACGCACCTCCTTTCCCGCCGACAAGGCGCTCGATCAGGATGTCTATCGCACGCTCGGCTACAAGCTGTGCGCCGATCGCGCGGTGCGCGTCGATATTCTGGAACGTCTTGCCGATCTCATTCGTCCAGCGCTGTCGTGGCGTCCGGGTGCAACGGGCGACAAGCCGGCCGGCGCGTTCGATGGCCGTTCCTTCGTCGCGACGCAGGCGATGACGTCACTGACCGGTTCGGCGGGTGACGATTTTGCCTCGATCCTGAAGGCGCTCGGCTATCGCATGGAAAAGCGGCCGCCGCTGCCGGTTGAAGCTGCAGCACCTGTGGCTCCAGCTGAGACGCCGGCTGAAACCGTCATCGGATCGGAAGCGGCAGCCATTGACGCAACACCCGCATCCGAGGCTGTCGCTGGTGAGCCGGGGGCGGCAGCCGCGACGGATTCCGTTGTCGATGTCGCCAACGAAGCAGCGGCTCCCATTGAGATGGCGGCGTCGGAAGCGACAGCAACGCAATTGCCGGCTGTTGAGTTTGCGCCAGCCGCGGAATCCGTTGAGCCTGGGACTGAACCAGCCGTCGTCGAATCCTCTGCTGAACAAGCGGTTGCGGCTGAATCTGCAACATCCGAGACGGAAGCCGTCGCTGCTCCGGTTGCGGAAGCTGCTGCTGCAGAGCCCGCATTGGTCGAAGTCTGGCGTCCGGGCGGACGTTCGGATGAGCGCCGTCCGCGTCATGATCGCAGCCGCTACAAGGGCCCGGATAAATCCGCGGTGCCTGCGGCGGAAGGTGAAGCCGCCGCCGCGGCGGACAAGTCCGAGCGCCACAACCGCCATCGGCGCGATCGTAACAATGAGCATCGCCGTCCGCGCAGCGATGCGCCTGCTGTTGTTGCCGGAGGCGCCGACGCCGCACAGGCGCGTCCACCGCGCGACGACAAGGGCGGTCGTCCACCCCGCGAAAGTTTCAAGGGCAAGGATCGCGGCCAGGATCGCGGCAAAGGCAAGTTCGACAAGCGCGGCCGCGACGGGCGCAAGGACGACCGCGACCGCAGTGGCGGTTCGCATCGGACCTACGCAACGAGCGCCGCACCGCGCGAGCGTGATCGCCCCGCCGATCCGAACTCGCCTTTTGCAAAACTGGCAGCTCTCAAGGAGCAGCTCGCGGGGACTCGCAAGGACTAATTTGGATCGTCAACGTCTCGACAAGTGGCTGTGGCATGCGCGGGTTGTGAAGACCCGGACGGATGCTGCGGCCCTGGTCGCCAAGGGGCGGGTCCGTATCAACGGGATACGCCAGACATCTCCGGGCCATGCCGTAAAGTCCGGCGAGGTGCTCACCATCGCACTCGACAGCCGGGTGCGTATTCTAAAGATCAACGGATTTGCAGATCGGCGCGGGGATGCGGTGGCCGCACGCGCCATTTACGCTGATTTGCAAACACCCCAAGAGTGATTAATTGCCAATAAACCCCGGCCAACTTCCCTTGCAGCGCCGCACGTCCTGCGCTACGCCAAATCTGAAATTTAGACCCTTCCGGAGCCTTGGATGACCTACGTCGTCACTGAAAACTGCATCAAGTGCAAGTACATGGACTGCGTGGAAGTCTGTCCCGTGGATTGCTTCTATGAGGGTGAGAACATGCTGGTGATCCACCCGGACGAGTGCATCGACTGCGGTGTATGCGAGCCGGAATGCCCAGCGGACGCGATCAAGCCTGATACCGAGCCAAGCCTCGAAAAATGGCTCGAGGTGAATGCCGAATACGCCAAGTCGTGGCCGAACATCACCCAGAAGAAGGACGCGCCCGACGACGCCAAGGAATTTGATGGCACCGAAGGCAAGTTCGACAAATATTTTTCTGCCAATCCGGGCTCCGGCGACTGATCTGACCTGCCGGGACGGCCGGCTGCGTCCCGTACTGCGGGTAACTTTTAACCCTACCGGCAATGAATGCCGCCGCTGAGGCCGCCTAGGGCGTGCCGCGGGCCATAAACCATTGATTTTTGCGGGAAATGTGCTATTTTTGGCACATTCTAGAGCAGAACCCCTTTCGCCCTCCGTTGAGGGCCACGATGGGTTCCCGTGAAACCATTGAACAGGGGCGTGGCGGTTCCACGCAGAGGCGCTGTGTCAGACAAATCGCGTCACAAAAAGAACTCCAAAATAAACGACAAGGGCTCCAAGGATAAGGGCACCAAAAAGGCGTCTGCGATTCGCGGTGCGCCGAAAAAGGATGCTCGCGCATCCGCCCCAACCTCAAAAAACAAAAGAAGCACAATGCCCATCAAAAAAACTGCGAAGACGTCTGCGAAGGCCCCCGCAAAATCCACTGCGAAGCCTTCGAAGACGGTGACGAAGCCTGTTGCGAAGACCACTGCCGCGAAGGCTCCGGTGAAAACCGTTGCCGGCAAGCCTGCCGCGAAGCCGGTCGCTGCTGCGCCGCGCGTGGAGGAGCCGAAGAAGCCGTTGACCCAGCGTCAGGGATTCAAAACCAATGAATTCGTGGTGTATCCGGCGCACGGCGTTGGCCAGATTCTCGCGATCGAAGAACAGGAAATCGCAGGCGCGCGGCTTGAGCTTTTTGTTATCACCTTCGTCAAGGACAAGATGACCCTGCGGGTGCCGACGGCGAAGGTTGCCAATGTGGGCATGCGCAAGCTGTCCGATCCGTCGCTTGTGAAGCGTGCGCTGGAAACCCTTAAAGGCCGCGCGCGCATCAAGCGCACCATGTGGTCGCGCCGTGCTCAGGAATACGAAGCGAAGATCAACTCGGGTGACATCGTCGCGATTGCCGAAGTGGTGCGCGATCTGTTCCGTTCCGAGTCGCAGCCCGAACAGTCCTACAGCGAGCGGCAGCTTTATGAAGCTGCACTCGATCGGCTGTCGCGCGAGATCGCAGTCGTTCAACACGTCACCGAGACCGAAGCGGTCAAGGAGATCGAGGCGAACCTTGCCAAAAGCCCGCGCCGCGGCGCCAAGGCTGACGCTGACGCAGGCGCTGAAGCATCGACCGATGACGCGGAAGATAGCGACGGCGACGACTCGGTGTCTGCCGACGAAGCCGCCTGATCGATCTTCATTCACTGGAATAAAAAAGCCCGGCCATCGTGCCGGGCTTTTTGCTGACAGTTGTTATCCGAAAGGTCTAGTCCACCACGATCTTCACGCGCTCGCGCGGCTTGAGCGTTGCGCGCGCATCGAGGCCGTTCAGAACCCGGAATCGGTCGACCGGGCGATCTACGCCCTGCATCCGATGCGCCAGCGATTCCACTGTATCGCCGGGCTGTGCGGTGACGATCTTGATCCGCAGCGGCCGCGCAGCCTGAATCTCAGCCAGTGTCAGACGCCGGAACGAATTCACCGTGTCGCGGAAGCCGCGGTCGCTTTCGGGCGTTTTCTTCTTTGCCGCGAAAATGAAGCGATAGACGTCGCTGCCAAACCGCAGGGCGTAAATCCTGAACTGCCACTGATCACCGCTCGCGGTCGCTGTCGCTGACGGAAAACCGTTGATGCTGGTATCTTCAGTAGACGCCTTGTCGACGTTCTCCATCCAGCCGGAATTGAGGTAATCGCCGAGCGTCTGTTCCGAGGGAACGCGCACCACATCGAAGCGCATCGCCTGCAAGCCGCCTTCGCGAACGCCGACAACGGCCTGCGCCGTGTTCTCAAGCACGAAGCCGTCCGGAACCTGGAAAGTGAACCCCAGTTTGGGATGCAGGAAACGGCGGCCACGCACGAAGCCTTCGCTGGGATCTTCGCCATAGACGAGATTGTCGATCGCAGAGAGATACGCATCGCGATCACGCTCGCCGCCCTCCGGCGACGAATACTGACGCGCGGTCGACTGCGCGTTTTGCACCCGCTCCGGGGTTGCCGGATGCGACGACAGGAAGTCCAGCGAGCGCGGATCGGCAGGTGCGCGGCCGGCTTTCAGCGCGGCGTTGCGCTCCATGGCGGAGAGAAAGCGGGACGCGCCGAACGGATCGAACTTGGCGCGCGCCGCGATGCCGACGCCGATTCCGTCGGCTTCGAATTCCTGCGCGCGCGAGAAGCTCGCCATTGTCAGTTTGGTTTTGGCCAGTGCCAGCGCGTTCATATCGGCGTCGCTGCCCATATCGGCAACCACGCGAGTCACGACGGCGGCTTGCTTGGCTTGATCCTCGCGGATCGCCGCGTGCTTGGCCAGCACGTGCGCCATTTCGTGCGCCAGCACCGACGAAAGTTCGGATGTATCGCTGGCGAGGGCGATCAGCCCGCGCGTGACATAAAGCTGTCCGGTCGGAAGCGCGAAAGCATTGACCGCGCCGGAATTCAGGATCGTGACCTTGTAGGCAAGATCGGGCCGCTCGGAAGCCGCCACGAGGCGATCGACGGTTTTGGTAATCAGGGCTTCGAGCCGAGGGTCGTCATAGGATCCGCCGTAAGACGAGAGAATGCGGCTATGCTCACGTTCGGTCGCCGGAGTCTGGGCGGCGGGCTTGTTCGGCTTGACCGGCGCGAAGCCGGGATTGGATGCGGTCTGGAAACGGCCGAGGTCGCCGCAGGCGCTCAGGGCAAACGATGCGCATAGCGCTGCCGCCGCGAAAACGCGGCGCAAACTCCTCAGGCTTCGTTGGCTTGCAGGTGCTGCCACGCCGCTATTTACCCTCGTCCTCAGACATCGTTTTCTTCGCGGCCAAATCGTCCTTCGAAGCCGTCTTGGCCGTATCCATCAATTCAATCTGTCCTGCGTGCGTGATCTCGATCCTCGGCCCGCCTCGCTTCTCGATCCAGCCTCGAACTCGAATTCTTTTGTCTTTCAGTGACTTAAGATCGATCCCAGCGGCCTCGACCGACGGCATCATGCGCCTTGAAATAGTCACGGCAAAGTCCCGTGTCCATCGGCGTCCGAAATTGACATAAAATGTCGCGCCGGCCAGCCGGGCCGACGTAACAGTCCCCTCCACCACGGCAAAACGTCCCCTTCCAGCCAAAATATCGTCGGGCCTTTCCGCGTTTTTTAAGGCAGCGGAACCGGACCAGATGCCGCGTCTCGCCGCACGCGCGGCGGCTTCAGCATCCAGCAGGGCGCTGGAACATGCCTTGTCGCTGACGGTCGCCGACACCAGCGCTTCGCCACGATTAAGCAACTCGAACTGGATAGGCGTTGTTGAATCCTTCAAGACCACGAAAGCGGTCTGACGACCGTAGCGATCCGGTGTGTCGTCGGGACCGTGCAAAGCGACGTCACGGCCCTCGATGAGTGAGGTCAACGTAGCCTTGCCGCGATCCGGCTCACCCGGCGCAAGCTCCAGTCCGGCGAGACGCATGTCGCGTCCATCCGCGAGACGAAAGGTTCTGGCGTCAAGCACGCTGCTGACGCGGCCATCGCCTTGAAACGGGAACTCGCATGCCGCAAGCGCAGGGCCACTGCAAGCGCCGCCGATCAAACCCGCGAAACCGGTCACAGCTCCTGCAATGCGAACCGTGCGTCTGGTCATCGGAGTTTCGTCATCGGCGTCCTGCCGTCAGAGGCCTGCTTGATTGCGCTCCATGTCTTTCCGAAGCGCGCCGGCGTAGCTCTTGAAATCCACTTCCAGAGTATAGCGTGCCGAATTCAGCCACGTCCGCTGCTTCTGCTCGTGATGCGATTTGACCTCGCGGGCCATCTCGGCAGCGGAAGGCAACGTCATGTTATCCGCAAGGGCCGCCGCGATCCATCGCGCCTGTACTTCGACCAGCGGAATTGTTGCGCCAATCGGCTGCACCAGACCGGCAAAGAACAGCCCCGGCTGGCCGGGCGGCGTCATGCGCCGGTAGAGATCGACCATGTCGCCGTCGGTCACCGAAAACAGCGACGGCGCCAGAAACGGAAATGTCGTCTTGTATCCCGTGGCGTAGATAATCGCGTCGAACTGGCCGCGCGATCCATCCGCAAATTCGATTGTATCGCCGGCGAGGTTCACGATATTCGGTTTGATGCCGATCCAGCCGTGCCCGATATAGGGCAACAGCTCCTGACTGAGGGTCGCGTGTTCGCGCCACATCGGATGCTTTGGCTTTGGAATTCCGAACCGGCGCTGATCGCCCACGGCAAAATAGATCAGGCGCGCCATAATCATGCGCGTGACCAGCGTCGGGAATCTCAGCTTGCGGGATATGAATGCCGACCAACGGTCGATGGGAATTCCCATCATGTATTTCGGCATCACATAAGCGCCGGTCCGCGTCGATAGCGTGACGCTCTTGGCGCGCTTGCAGAGATCGACCGCGATATCGACCGCGGAATTTCCGATGCCGACCACCAGGACGTTCTTGTCGTCGAATGGTGCGGCAGTGCGATACTCGCTGGAATGGATGGCGGTGCCGTTGAATGTGCCGGGAAACGATGGTCGGCGCGGATTCCACAGGTGCCCGTTAGCGACAATGACGGCGCGGTAGTCGCGCGGGCGGCCATCGCTGGTCGTGACTCGCCAGCGGCCATCATCTGTCTTCTCCACCGATGTGACCTCGGTGTTGAACCTGATAGCAGAGCGCACCTGGAAATGATCCGCGTAGGATTCGAGATAGCTCAACAGCTGCCCATGCGACAGGAAGTCCGGCTGATCGGCCGCGATTGGAAAATCCGGATAGCCGAGATTGTTGCGGCTGGTGTCGATGTGAAGGCTGCGATAGGCGCACGAGAGGCCGTTGTCGTTCTCGTAACGCCACATGCCGCCGAGATTCGATCCCTTCTCG
>CALRLJ020000202.1:0-6940 GCA_943368635.1 Sediminibacterium ginsengisoli
CCGATTTGCCCTGAATCCTCTGCTTGCGTCAACGCACCGCCGTGTGGGGAGGGGGCATTCAGCCGCCCTGTGGTGGCGCAGCCACAGGCGTTTTGTGGCTTCCTGCCGTCTTGCGAGGCAGAAATTTTCGTGTTGGGATTATCGCCGCAATCGGATTTGCGCGGTTCGGCTGTGCATCAGGCAGACGCGGTACTCTGCAAACATAGGAAGCCCGTAAGCTGTGCGGCTCGCGATGCGCGTGTCCGCGCTCCTTCTACATCTGGACGAGGAGACAGGCGTGGCAAAAGGCACGGTCAAGTGGTTCAACCCGACCAAGGGCTACGGGTTCATTACACCGGCGGTCGGCAACACGGACGTATTCGTTCATATCTCGGCGGTTGAACGCGCCGGGCTGACGACGCTCAACGAAAACCAGACCGTTGAATACGATCTGGTGGAAAATCGCGGTAAGTCCTCCGCGGAAAATCTGAAAGTGTCCTGATTCCGCCCCAGCGCGGCGTGTGAGCCCCGGCCACCTGGTGCGCCGGGGTTTTTATTTGGCGGCGGGTTCGGCCGCATCGGCTGAATTCTGCGTGATCGCCATAGCCCGCGATGAACATTGTGCAGGTCCGTGCGTTGCAGGGGAACATCGAGGATCCATCATGCATAAAAATAGCCGGACTGTTCTTCTGCTTGGGGCGCTCGCCCTAACCCTTACCGCCTGCAACGAGAAGGCGGATGTCCCCATCGCGGAGGGATATGGTCCGAGCCCGACACTCCCCGAACCGAAAAGCTCATGGATTCCGACGCTCAACATCGCCACGGCCAATCGATGGCCGACAGGCGAGAAGCCAACCGCTGCGCAAGGCTTTTCGGTCGATGTGCTGGCATCAGGGCTGGACCATCCCCGTACGCTGTTGGTGTTGCCCAATGGCGATATTCTCGTCGCTGAAACCAACGCACCGCCGAAGCCGGATGACGGCAAGGGCATCAGGGGTTGGATTCAAAAGAAGGTCATGGGGCGCGCCGGCGCAACGACACCGAGCGCCAACCGCATCACGCTGTTGCGCGATGCTGACGGGGACGGCAAGGCGGAGAAGCGCTCGGTCTTTATTGACGGACTGAATTCGCCTTTTGGCATGGCGCTGGTCGGAAATAATTTCTATGTCGCTGATACCGATGCGATCATGAAATTCGCCTACAACGAAGGCGATGAGAAGATTACTTCGGCAGGCATTAAGGTCGCCGATCTACCCGGAGGCACAATCAATCATCACTGGACCAAGGATCTTGTCGCGAGTGCCGACGGCACGAAGCTCTATGCGACTGTCGGTTCGAACAGCAACGTGGCGGAAAACGGCATGGACGCCGAGAAAGATCGCGCGGGAATTCTCGAAATCGACATCGCCACCGGCGCTTCGCGCGTGTTTGCATCGGGCCTGCGCAATCCGAACGGGCCGTCGTGGCAACCGCAGAGCGGCGCGTTGTGGGTGGTCGTCAACGAGCGTGACGAACTCGGCAGCGATCTCGTTCCCGATTATATGACGTCGGTGAAAGATGGCGGGTTCTACGGCTGGCCCTACAGCTATTACGGCCAGCATGTGGACAAGCGCGTCAGTCCACAACGTCCGGACCTCGTCGCAAAGGCGATCGTGCCGGATTATGCGCTCGGTCCGCACACCGCATCGCTCGGCCTGACATTCTACCAGGGCGATCTGTTTCCAGCATCGTTCCAGAACGGAGCGTTCATCGGCCAGCATGGATCGTGGAACAGAAATCCGCGCAGCGGCTACAAGGTGATTTTCGTGCCGTTTAAGGACGGCATGCCGTCCGGCAAGCCGCAAGATATCCTCACCGGGTTCTTGAACGACAAGGGTGAGGCGCGCGGCCGGCCAGTGGGCGTCAAGATCGACAAGCAGGGCGCGTTGCTGGTGGCCGACGATGTCGGCAACACGGTCTGGCGCGTGACGCCGTCTGCAAAGTCGGCGTCTAGACAATCGCGGGCACGATCAGCATATCGTCCGGGCTGCCGCTTGCGTCAGTCCGGCAAAGCCCGTTCTCGATCTTGGTGCCGCCGCTGGCAACGAGGCGCAGCGCATCCGGGTAGATCTGATGCTCGACGCCGAGCACCCGCTGCGCAAGTGTTTCAGGCGTGTCGTCGTCGCGCACGGCAACTGCGCCTTGCATGACGATGGGGCCGGAGTCCATTTCAGGCACCACGAAGTGAACCGTCGCGCCGTGAATCTTGACGCCGTCGGCCAGCGCGCGTTCGTGCGTATGTAATCCTTTGTACGCAGGCAGCAGGGCTGGGTGGATGTTGAGCATCCGGCCGTCCCATTGCTTGACGAACCACGGCGTCAGCAGGCGCAGGAATCCGGCCAGGCAAACCAGCTCGATATTGTGGGCCAGCAGTGTGTCATGCAGCTTGCGCTCGAAAGCTTCGCGGTCCTTGCCGAACGGCTTGCTCTCGACGGTCGCAGTCTCGATCCCGGCGGCGCTCGCATTTGCAAGTCCGCCGGCATTGGCGATGTTCGAGATCACCAGAACAATCTCAGCCGGAAAGTTCTTAGCGGCCGCAGCTTCGATCAGCGCGGTCATGTTCGAGCCGCGCCCGGAGATCAGAATGGCGACGCGGCGCTTTGCCATTTCAGTCCGCCAGATTGAGGTGGCCGTCGTAGATCACGCGCTCGTCGCCTTGTGCTTCGACCACGTCGCCGAGATTGACCACGCTCTCGCCGTTCTGCGCGAATACGTCCATCACCTCGACAAGCTGCTCGCGTTTGACGATGGCGATCATGCCGATACCGCAGTTGAAGGTGCGCAGCAATTCGAGTTCAGCGATGTTGCCCTCGGCGGCGAGCCATTTGAACACCGGCAGCACCGGAACGGCTTTCAGATCGATACGGACGCCGAGATGCTTCGGCAGCACGCGGGGAATGTTGTCGGTGAAACCGCCGCCGGTGATATGCGCAAGGCCCTTCACGGCACCGGTCTGGCGGATCGCGGCAAGGCACGACTTCACATAGAGCTTGGTCGGGGTGAGCAGCGCGCCGCCGAGCGTCATCACCGGTGCGAAGGGTGCGGGCGCGTCGAAGGTGACGCCGGATGTCTCGACGACCTTGCGCACCAGCGAAAAGCCGTTGGAGTGAACGCCGGAAGAGGCGAGGCCGATCACCGCATCGCCGGGTCCGATGTCCTTGTGCGGCAGCAGCGTGCCGCGCTCGGCAGCTCCAACCGCGAACCCGCCAAGGTCGTAATCGCCGTCCTTGTAGAGACCGGGCATTTCGGCTGTCTCGCCACCGATCAGTGCGCAGCCGGATTCGCGGCAGCCTTCGGCGACACCCGCCACGATCGAGGCGGTGGCCTCGGGATCGAGCTTGCCGCAGGCAAAGTAGTCCAGAAAGAACAGCGGTTCGGCGCCCTGAACCACGAGGTCGTTGACCGACATCGCCACGAGGTCGATGCCGATGCCGCCATGGATTCCGGTCTCGATGGCGATCTTGACCTTGGTGCCGACACCGTCGGTGGCAGCGACTAGAATAGGATCCTTGAAGCCAGCGGCCTTGAGGTCGAACAGGCCGCCGAATCCGCCGATTTCAGCGTCGGCGCCCGGACGCGCGGTGGCGCGGACCATGGGCTTGATGAGGTCCACCAGCCGGTTTCCGGCGTCGATGTCGACGCCAGCGGACGAATAGGTCAGGCCGGATTTTTGATCGGTCATGCCAAGTTTCCGAAGGGGAAGCCGGTGGTTACGTCGGATTTTGCGCTGGCGCAATGGCCGCCGGGCAGGCTGTGCATAGCTGGGAGAAGGGCCCTCGGGCGGTCCGCCGCATCCCCGCATCCTATGCAAGCCGTCCGAGGCTCGTTAAAACAGCAACAGCCGGGAAAAGTCGCGTGAATCTGCCGAACATCATTACCCTGGGCCGCATCCTGCTGGTGCCGGTCATTGTCTGGGCGATTGCATCGAACCAGATGACCATTGCCTTCGTGATCTTCGTGGTGGCGGGGGTCAGCGATGCCATTGATGGGTTCCTCGCCAAGCGTTTCAACATGACCACCGAGATCGGGGCGCTGCTCGATCCGGTCGCCGACAAGGCGCTGCTGGTCTCGATCTACGTCACGCTCGGTATCTCGGGAGACATTCCGCGCTGGCTGGTGATCCTGGTGGTGTCGCGCGATTTCATGATCGTGGGCGCGGTGATTGTCTCGTGGATTCTCGACAATCCCGTTCCGATGAAGCCGCTGATGGTCTCCAAGCTCAACACCGTGGCGCAGGTGGCGTTTGCCGCACTGGTGCTGGCGTCGCTCGGTTTCGGTTTCAGCACATCGCCTTACGAGATTGTGCTGATGTTGTGCGTCACGGTCTTGACGCTGCTTTCGGTGTCCTTCTATCTCGTGGAGTGGGCACGGCACATGAGCGCAAGCACGCCGGTTCCGTGATACAATTCAAAATTCGCAAGTTGCGTAGGCTGGACGGTTCAGCCGGGAGTATTGCGTGGTAGCTCGCGTCCGCCCTCGTCAGTTGGCCCTTGCGCTGCCGCATGCGGAAAGCCTGACGCGCGACAATTTTCTGGAAGGTGCCGCCAATACACAGGCGCTTGCGCTGGTCGATGCGTGGCCGGACTGGCCCAATCGCGTGATGATGCTGGTGGGGCCTGAGGGCAGCGGCAAAAGCCATCTGGCCTCGATCTGGGCGGCCGAGTCGGGCGCGCGATCGGTGGCGGCCCATTCGTTGACGCCTGCGAATGTGCCGGGCGAACTCGCGACCGGCGCGCTGGTGGTGGACGATCTCGATCCGGCGTCGTTCGACGAACGGGCGCTGTTCCACCTGCTTAATCTCGCACGTGAAGACGAAGCCTATATCCTGTTGACCGGCCGGGCGTTGCCCTCGGCTTTTTCGGTGGGATTGCACGATCTGCGCTCGCGGCTGCGCGCCGTGCCGGTGGTGATGCTGACGCCGCCGGACGATCAGTTGTTTCGTGCGCTGATCGTCAAGTTCTGCGCCGATCGGCAGATGAGCGTGGACGAGGGCATCGTCGGCTATCTGGCAACCCGTATCGAACGGTCGTTCGCGGCGGCCCGGCGAGCGGTCGAGCAGCTTGACGAAGAGGCGTTGCGGCTACGCCGGCCGGTGACCCGCGCGCTTGCGGCGGAAGTGCTGAAAGATCCTGCGGCCTGACCGCGCAGGGGCTTGGTCGTTAACCGGTCTTCCCTCATCATGTCATCGAACTGTCATGACACTGGCACATTGTCTCCGTGGAACAGGCCTACAGTCCGGGCCACATGACATAGTATGAGGTTTCGCTTCATGGACGCCGCGCAAGTCGCTGTAAAAAAAGAAGAAAACGAGGAATTGGCGCTCGCTTCAGCAATCGGATCGAGCCCCGAGCGCTTCATCAACCGCGAACTGTCATGGCTCCATTTCAACCGCCGTGTGCTGGAAGAGTCCGTCAATCTGAACCACCCGGCGCTGGAGCGGGTCCGGTTCCTGTCGATTTCCGCCAATAACCTTGATGAGTTCTTCATGGTCCGCGTCGCGGGCCTCAAGGCGCAAGTGCGCGAAGGCATCACCGAGCGCAGCCCGGACGGTTCGACGCCCACCGAACAACTCGCCCAGATCAACGCGAAGGTCTCGAAGCTCGCCAGCGACCAGCAGGAGATCTGGCGCGATCTGCGCCACGTGCTGTCCGATGTCGGGATCGTTCTGGTCGATGGCAAGGATGTCACCAAGGCGGAAGCCAGTTGGATTGAGGATCACTTCCTTCACAACATTTTCCCGCTGCTGACGCCGCTGGCGATCGACCCGGCGCATCCGTTCCCGTTCATTCCGTCGCTTGGCTTCACCATCGCACTGCATCTGGCGCGGGTCTCCGACGGCAAGGCGATGAACGCGCTGATCCGCATGCCGGGCAAGATCGACCGCTTCATCCGCATGCCCGCGGGCAAGGACGGCTCGGTGCGTCTCATCACCCTCGAACAGGCCACCGGCCTGTTCATTGGCCGCCTGTTCCCCGGCTACACCGTCAAGGGGCAGGGGTCGTTCCGCATCATCCGCGACTCCGAACTGGAAATCGAGGAAGAGGCCGAGGATCTGGTTCGCCTGTTCGAGTCGGCGCTGAAGCGCCGCCGCCGCGGATCGGTGATCCGTCTTGAAATCGAGGCCCATATGCCGGACGAGTTGCGCGCATTCGTGCAGCGCGCGCTGTCGGTGCCGGATGACGACGTGCTGCTGGTCGATGGCGTGCTCGCTATGAACGAGCTGTCGCAACTGACGCGGCTGGATCGTCCCGATCTTGAATTCACGCCTTACGTGCCGCGCCATCCCGAGCGCGTCCGCGATCACGGCGGCGACATTTTCGCCGCGATCCGGCAGAAGGATCTCGTCGTCCATCATCCGTATGAATCGTTCGACGTCGTCGTGCAGTTCCTGCAGCAGGCGGCGCGCGATCCCGACGTGGTCGCCATCAAGCAGACGCTCTATCGCACCTCGCGCGATTCACCGATCGTTCGCACCCTTGCGGAAGCCGCCGAGGCCGGAAAGTCTGTGACGGCGCTGGTCGAACTGAAAGCGCGGTTCGACGAAGAAGCCAACATCCGCTGGGCGCGCGATCTCGAACGCGCCGGCGTTCAGGTCGTTTATGGATTCCTCGAACTCAAGACCCACGCCAAGCTGTCGCTGGTGGTGCGCCGGGAAGGCGCGGGGCTCACAACCTACGTTCACGCCGGCACCGGCAACTATCACCCCGTCACCGCGCGTATCTATACGGACTTGTCGTATTTCACCTCGGACCCTGTGATCGCACGCGATGCCGCGCGCGTGTTCAATTACATCACCGGCTATGCCGAGCCGCGCGACATCGAGAAAATGGGCGTGTCGCCGCTGACGCTGCGCAAGCGGATGCTCGAGCACATTCATGGCGAGGCGAATTTCGCGCGCCACGGCAAACCCGGCGCGATCTGG
>CALRLJ020000203.1:0-6887 GCA_943368635.1 Sediminibacterium ginsengisoli
TCGGGTTTTTGAAGGAAAGACAAACTGGACGTGATTGCGTTCCCTCGCTCGCGAGATCGTTACTTATTCTCATAACGAGCAAAACAAATATAGCAGCCCGACCCCAACCTCGCCAGAGGGGTTTTCAAAAATTCCCGCATAGCGGAAATGCGCGGGCCTGCATCGCTGCGTTGCTACGGCGAAAGCCGGGATTATGGTGCTTGGCAAATGGGTCCGTAGCCGCCAATCAGGGGGCCGGAATTCAATCGCACAAGAAACGGAGATCGGGTTTGGCAACCTTCAAGGCAATCAGAATCGACAAGGCTGAAAAAGGCACCACGGCGGCGCTGACGCAGTTCGACGAAACCGAGCTGATGGATGGCGACGTCACGGTCGCGGTCGAATGGTCCACGGTGAACTATAAGGACGGTCTCGCGGTCACCGGCAAGTCGCCGGTGGTGCGCCGTTTCCCGATGATCGCCGGTGTCGATTTCGCGGGCACGGTTCTTGAGTCCTCGCATGCAGGCTGGAAGGCGGGCGACAAGGTTGTTTCCACCGGCTGGGGTCTGAGCGAAACCCATCTCGGCGCGTATGCAGAGAAGGCGCGTGTGAAGGGCGACTGGCTGGTGCGCTTGCCGGATGGCATGACCACGCGTCAGGCCATGGCGATCGGCACGGCGGGTTTCACCGCGATGCTGTCGGTAATGGCGCTTGAGAAGCATGGACTGACGCCGGCGAACGGTCCGGTGATTGTCACCGGTGCCGCGGGCGGCGTCGGTTCGGTTGCGGTCGCCATCCTCTCCAAGCTCGGCTTCCAGGTCATCGCATCGACCGGACGCGCAACCGAGGCCGATTACCTGCGCGGCCTCGGCGCGGCAGAGATCATCGACCGGAATGAATTGTCCGCACCGGGCAAACCGCTCGCCAAGGAACGCTGGGCCGGCGGTATCGACAGCGTCGGGTCCACCACGCTCGCCAATCTTCTGTCGATGACGAAGTATGGCGGCGCCATCGCGGCTTGCGGTCTTGCTGGCGGTATGGATCTGCCGTCGTCGGTGGCACCTTTCATTTTGCGCGGGGTGTGCCTTTTGGGCATCGATTCCGTGATGTGTCCGATCGCACCGCGCAAGGCCGCCTGGGCGCGCCTCGCCAAGGATCTCGATCACGCCAAACTCGCTGAAATGACTAAGGAAATCGGTCTTGACGAAGTTTTCGACGCGGCGTCGAAAGTTCTTGCGGGCCAGCTTCGCGGCCGGACCGTGGTGAGAATTTCCTGAGGATGTTCAGACTTTGCAAACCATGGTGCTCCAATGTTGCCACGGTTGGTATGGTAATCAGCGGGTTAAGGCGTAGACCGCCGGGCTTCTGGCCCGGCCGGTTGTTTGAGATCCGCAATTAGTGAGTTGGAGTAGCTCTATGCTCGTCCGCATCGTTCTTGGAGCCGCGCTTGCCTGTTCAGTTGCAGCGCCTGTGTTCGCCGAAACCCTGAATGCGGACGAAGCGCGCAAGTTCGTCGCCAACAAGATGTTCGCCTTCACCTGCTTCGACGGCACCAAGGGCATCGGCAAGATTTCGGACGATGGCGCAGCAGCCGGTGCCGTGCAGTTCAGCGGCTCCGGCCCGTCGCGTCACATGCGGCTTCCGAGCAATACGCTTCAGGTGCGCGGCCAGCAGATTTGCGCATCGATCAAGGGCATTCCGTTCGAGCCGTGCTTTAATCTGAACAAGGTGGACAATGTCAGCTTCCGCGGCTCGGTGTCCGGCATGGGCTTCGCCTATTGCGATTTCCGCAAGCATGGCAATGCGCGCGTGCACCTCGCACGTTCGATCTCGCGTCCGCGCTCGCTGCGCGCGCCGGGACAGACGGCTGACGCATCCCCGCGCGCCGAAGTGCGTCCGGTTGCTGTCCGTGAACCGGCGCTTGAACTGCGCCGTTCCGCCAGCGAGTAATTTTTATCGAAAGTATCAAGCCTCATGGTGAGGAGGCGCTTCTTGGTGCCGTCTCGAACCATGAGACTTTGAAGACGAAATTTCAGTCACGCCTCATCCTTCGAAACGCGCGCAAGAGCGCGCTCCTCAGGATGAGGATTCTTGCCGGTTCAGAAAATCATGCCTCCGCCGGCGGCGTTTTCGTCTGCTTGAACAGGATGCGCTGGTACAGCCATCCGATCGCCACCAACACCAATCCCAGACCGATGAACGAAAATGCCCGGTAGGCCCCGGTCAGGTTCGACATGTCGATCAGGAACACTTTCAGGATGGTGATCGCGATCATCACTGCGGATGCAAGACGCGCGCGCTGCGACGGCAGCAGCAGGCCGATGCCCAGCAGCACCACGCCGAACACCAGCCACGCCACCGAGTAAGTGTATTGCTCGGCATCGAAGGTGCGGAAGCTGTTCAGGAACGGCCCGTGATAGAGGTGGCGGATTTCCAGCGTGATCCAGGCCAGCACGAGAACAAGCGCGCCGGCAGCGATGGTGTTGGCATAGGCCGCGGGGCGGCGTCCCGCCACGGCATAGGACAACAGCAGCGCGAGGACCGCCGGAATCGCGTAGCCGAGGATCAGCGGATTGATGAACGTGCCCGCGATCTCGATGCTCGACATCAGCGGATTGGCGATGCCGAACAGTCCAAGCACAACCGCGATGCCCGCGAACCATGTCAGCAGCAGCGCACCGGCGTTGTGGATGACGCTGCCGGTCCGGATGCGAAGCCGCTCCAGCCCAATGGCCATCGCCAGCGCGACGCAGACTTGCAGCCCGATCTCGATCAGGCTCGACGATGTGCGGTAGATGTCGCCGTTGTTGATGTAGTGGCGGATCTCGGTGAAGGCGAGCAGCACCGTGAACAGGATCGCTGCGGCCTCGACGCTGCGCAGCGGACCATCGTCGCCGCGACGGCGCAGGAAGATGCTGCCGAGCCAGAACGAGGCTGCCGGAATGCCATAGCCGAGCAGCAGCCAGTTGAAGATCGGCGTGGTGCCGAGATCGTTGCCGGCGATGCGCGGCTCGTAGCCGATCCGCAGCACCACGATGCCGGCCAGGATCGCTGCGAGCGAACGCAGGAACGGGATCGGGCGCTTCATCGAAATCCATGCGGTGCCGAGCGACATCAGCGCGAGTGCGATGGTGAGCCAGCCTTTTTCGAGCGCGAACGTAAACGCCAGCGCCAGTGCGGCGAGGGTTCCGGTGGCGAACAATGCGGTTGCAATCATCTGGCCGGGGCGCGCCTCGCGCTTGGTCAGCAGCTCGGTGATCGTGGCGAATGCGCCGGCAAGAGCAATGGCGATGATCGCAAACGGAATCGAACGGTCGAGATTCGCGATGCGTGCATAAAGCGCGACCAAAAGCGCCAGCGGCGTGAACACACCCGCCGCCGCCCAGATTACCGGGACAATAGCGCCGATGGAGCGGCCCTGCGCGAGGAATCCGGCCGCGCCGAAAGCCACGCCGAAGCCCGCCGCCGCGATGAGGTGCATGCTGATCGAGCCGTCGTCGGCACGGGTGCCGATGCCGGGCATTGCGCCGCCGGGCACCACGGCAAGATCGGGATTGGTGCGGATCGCCCATTCCGCGAACACCGCAAAGACAAAGAACGCCGACGCACCGATGGCGCCGACCGCACTTTCCGCCCGCCATGCGATGACGAATGTGGCCGCAACCAGCACCGCAAATACGATCATGGCCGCATCGGCATGGTTGTTGGCGAATACCAGCCCCATCGCGCCGAACAGGAACACGCCCAGCGAAATCGACGAGACCGGCTCGACGCGGCCTTGCTCTGCCGCCGGGCCGAACATGAAACCGGCAACCACCAGAAGGGCGGCGAGCGCAAAGCTGGCGACGATGTCGAACGCGTGCGGGCCGAGCGTATAGGGGCGGATGATGTCGAACAGCATCCAGAGCGCGCCGAACACGATGGTGGTGATCGCGAGCCAGCGCCACATGCGAATCCGCGCCAGCCCAAACGCGGCTGCGGTGACGACGGCGATGTAGATATAGAGCGCCCAGAAGTCGGGCTTGTCGGACGACACCAGCACCGGCGTGACGAACGCGCCGACGACGCCGAGCCCTGCAAGCGTCCGGCCATGCAGCAATGCCGCGGCAAGCGTTCCGAGCGCGACCGCGCCGAGCAGAACGAAGGCAACCGGCGGCGAGAGAAAGCCGTACAGCGCGGAGGATGCATAGACGGTTGCGAATGCGACTGCGGTCCCCGCTGCTGTGAGGATTGCCGGGATGTTTGCTTTCGGCAGCAACTCGATGGGCAACGCACCTTCCTTGCGGCGGGCGAATTCGCCGACAGCAAGAAGTCCCAGCGCGAACAGGCCGCCGAGCAAGACGCGCACGCCGGGGCCGAGCAGGCCTGCTTCGATGGAGTATTTAACGAGGAACACGCCGCCGAGCGCGAGCGTCAATCCGCCGACCCAGACCACCCAGCGGGTGCCGAGACGTTCCTCGAATCCGGGGCCAGCCTGTGCAGCGGGTGCGGCCGGTGTTTCGGGAATGGCGCCGCCGACGGTCTCGCGATAGCGCGATCCAGCTGGGGGCAGCGGTGGCGGCGTCGGTGGCGTTCTTTCTGCTGAATCGGATGCGGCTGCTTCCGGCACGATCGGCGGCGCGATGGGCGCGCCGGTTGGCACAGTTGCTCGCAAGAGGCTTCCAGGAAGCGATGCTTCAAGCTGCGCCAGCCGCGCTTTGACCTCTTTCGACTCCATGATGGCCTTGCGGGCAACACCGATGGCGATGACGGCGAGAACAAGCGCGAGAAATTCCATCGTTCCTCCTTGCACGATCCGCCTCCGCGTCAGCGCAGGCATCAGAATCGTGCGTAAAATTCAAAGCGGCCCCGTTCGAGGCCTTAAACCTAACGGCGGCCGCGTACCCGTAATCCGGGTGCGGGCCGCTCCTGCAACACCTCGCGCCGGAAGCGGAACAGCGCCGCCGGACGCCCGCCGGTCTGGGTCGACATCTCGCCGGTCGGTTCGACCAGCGCGCCGGCCTCCACCAGACGGCGGAAATTCTGCTTGTGCAAATGACGCCCCGAGATTGCCTCAACGGTCCGCTGCAAGTCAGTTAGTGTGAACTCCGGGGGCAGAAGTTCAAACACCACCGGGCGATATTTCAGCTTGGCGCGCAGCCGCGCGATAGCGGTGGCGAGAATCCTGCGGTGATCGAAGCGCATCGGTGCGCCGAGCGCTGGCATTGTCTTACGCGCCAGCGCCGCCGGACGGCCATCGCGCCGGGATTCCTCGATCAGGCCCGCTTCATAGAGCAACTCGTAGCGGTCGAGCACGCGCTCTTCGTCCCACTGCGCCCCGTGCGTGCCGAAATAAAGCCGAACGCGGTCGCCGCGTGCCAGCGCACGCTCGGTATTAGGCTTTTCGGATTGCGCCACCCAGGCTTCGAGTGCCGGAAGAATCTCTTTCTCGATCATCGCAGGGCGCGCATCGCGCCAGTCTTCCCACGGAAAATAGCGATACCACGGCTTGAAGGTCGCGCCTGCGACCTGCGGCTTCGAGGTGTTGTCCACCGCGCGCGTCAGCGCGAGATAGCCGACGGAGGCGACATGGGTGTCGCCGCGTTGGGTGTGGCGGCCACGGTCGCCGAACGTATAAAGCTGCTCGACATAACCGAGCCGTAGGCCGGTCTGTTCTTCCACCCACGCTCGCAAGCCGATTTCCAGCGTGCGATGCGCCACCGCGTCGAAGGGGCCGAACGGCAGGCCTTCCAGTTCGTCACCGTCGCTGCCCGATGCAGTCAGGATCGACGGCTCGTTGCCGTCGACCGACACGATGGCTGCCGTCAGTCCGATCTCAATCGGCGTAAGACTTTTATCGGTCATGGTGCAAGAGCCACGTCATTGCGAGGAGCGTAGCGACGAAGCAATCCAGTTTTTCTCGCCGCCTGGATTGCTTCGCTTCGCTCGCAATGACGAATGTCATTCGATCTCCACACGGAACGGACGGCCTTCGATGGTCATGTTGCCCGGACCCATGGCGTCGAGCGCACGCACCATCCGCCCGTCACGCCCAAGCACTTGGTCGGCCAGCGTGACGATCAACCGGTTCGGATAGGCGCTCGGCGACGCCGAACGGATCTGCCGGGCGATGGAGGTCTCATCGCGATTTGGATTGAGCGCACAGGCGGCCATGAAGGCGCTCGCGGTGGAGCGGCTGATTCCGGCGTAGCAGTGAATCACCATCGGCGCGGTGCGGTCCCACTTGCGGATGAAAGCCAGCGCCTGTTTGACGTGCTCATGCGACGGCGCGACGAATCCCTGCGCCGGTTCGTTGATGTCGTCCATCTGGATGCGCAGGTGATTGGCCTCCAGCACGGAAACAGGCCGCACCACCTGTGCGACATTGGCCATCACCGTGAGGATGTGTTGCGCGCCGGTGGCCTCGACTGTGGCGGGCAGGGCGGCAAGCGAGCAGACGTGAATCATGACGGTCCTTATGTTCCGCTCGAGTATATGCCTGCCGGTCGCGCCCGTCATGCTGCACGGCAAACATGCCGTGTATGGATCGGGCCGCTAGGCCAAAAGGGCCTTGAATCGCGCGAGGAATTGCTTTTCGGCGCGCCCCGCCGACCATGGCGTCACATAGTCTTTTTCGGTCGCCGTCGGCAGTTTCGGATCGCGGCCGAACAGGCGTTTGGCTTCGGCTTGCGAAAAGCCCGCCAGATGTATCGCCTCGAGATAGGCCGAGCCCATGTCTGCGGCCTTGATCTGCTGTTCGATTTCGGCAGGCAGAATTGCAGGCAGCCCAAAACGAATATGGATCGCCGAGAGCAGCCGCTTTTCGACGATCTTGTAGGAGCCGCCGATCACCGCCTTGAACGGCGAGATCATGTCGCCGATGACGTATTCCGGCGCGTCATGCAGCATCGCCGCCAGCCGCACCCGAT
>CALRLJ020000204.1:0-6879 GCA_943368635.1 Sediminibacterium ginsengisoli
ATTGCAGGAAGCACGAAGGTTGCGGTGAAGATTCCTGCTACGAAAAAACCTGCAAAAGCGAAATCCGTTTCAAACACCAAACCCGTTTTAAACAAATCCCGCGTCGCAAAATCGTCAACGAACCCGACGAAGAATGCGCTACGAAAGAAAGCAGAAAAGAGCGTAGCGAAGAAATCGGGAGTACGGAAATGACATCATCCACTCAGTTCGTCGTGGGGCGCAACGATCTGGCGACATACAAACTGATCGAGACACCGCTGCCGGGCGTGATGCAACTGCCGGAAGACGGCCTGCTGGTGAAGGTCGATCGCTTCGCGTTCACCGCAAACAACATCACCTACGCGATGACGGGCGATCAGTTGAAATACTGGCACCTGTTTCCGGCGCCGGATGGATTCGGCAACATTCCGGTCTGGGGATTTGGACGGGTGATCGAATCGCGCCATCCGGATATTGCCGTCGGCGAAGTGTTGTTCGGTTACCTGCCGATGGCGACGCATCTGGTGATCGAAGCAGCCGACGTAAAGAAGAACAGCTTCCGCGATGCAGCCGCGCACCGCCAGAGCGTCTCACCGGTTTACAATGCTTATACCCGCGTCACCGGCAACCCGGCGTTCGAGGGGCGCGAAGGCGACTATCAGGCGCTGCTGCGGCCGCTGTTCATGCTGTCGTTTCTGGTGGATGATTTTCTCTCCGACCAGGATTTCTTCGGCGCGAAAAGCGCGATCCTCTCCAGCGCCTCGAGCAAAACGGCGTTCGGGCTGGCGTGGCTGCTGCATACCCACCGCAAGCCTGTGCGTGTGATCGGGCTGACCTCCGCAAGCAACATGGGTTTCGTGAAGTCGCTCGGCTGCTACGACGAGGTCGTAACCTACGACAAGATCGAGTCGATGCCGCATCAGCCGGTCGCCTTCGTCGATATGGCGGGCAATCCCGATCTGCGCAACCGGCTGCACAAGCACTTCGCGGACCGCATGGTCTACAGCGGACGGGTCGGCCTCACCCATCAGGATGCGGCACCGGACGACGATAACCTGCCCGGCGCCAAGCCGACCTGGTTCTTCGCGCCGGATCAAATTCGCAAGCGGGCCAAGGAGTGGGGACCGGGCGGGCTCGACCAGCGATTCGGCGCGGTCTGGTCGGGCTTCACCGCGGCGATGGGACCGAAACTCGATGTCGTGGAAAGCCGGGGTTCCGACGCGGTCCGGCAGATCTATCTGGACACATTGAAAGGCCGCGTAAAACCGGCACAGGCGCACATGCTGTCGATGGCCGATTGAGGCGAAACGGTCACCGGCAGGTGAGCGGAAACGCTCTTCACAATCCCGTCACGCTGCCTGTAGTATGTCATTCCAAGCTGCTTCGCAGCCAATTGGGGTTTGGGGCCAGGAGCGTTACTTGAACGCACATGTGTCACAAGGCGGTTGGCCGGTGCTCGTATTGAATGCGGACTTCCGGCCGCTGAGTTATTATCCGTTGTCGCTCTGGTCCTGGCAGGATGCTGTCAAGGCCGTGTTCCTTGATCGCGTCAATATCGTTGCCAACTACGATCACGCGGTTCACAGCCCGACCTTCGAGATGCAGCTCCCGAGCGTGGTCTCGCTCAAGTCGTTCGTGAAGCCGACGACGCATCCCGCCTTCACCCGGTTCAACGTCTTCCTGCGCGATCGTTTCAGTTGCCAGTATTGCACGTCGCAGGACGACCTGACATTCGACCACATCATCCCGCGCTCGCGCGGCGGCCAGACCACGTGGGAAAATGTCGTCGCGGCATGCTCTCCGTGCAACCTGCGCAAGGGCAACATGACCATGGCGCAGGCACGGATGCATCCGCGCCAGATGCCGTTCGCGCCGACGGTCCACCAGCTTCACCGCAATGGCCGGCTGTTCCCGCCGAACTACCTGCACGAGAGCTGGCTCGACTATCTTTACTGGGACACCGAACTCGATCCGTAAACTCTGCGCTGTCAGGCGTTTTGCTCAAACGGATAGTCGGTATAGCCCGCCTCCGCCCCGCCATAGAACGTCGCACGATTATACGCATTCAGCGGCGACTTGCGCTTGAGCCGGGACGGCAGATCCGGATTCGAAATGAAGTGGCGGCCGAATGCAATCGCATCCGCGTTGCCTGACGCAACCGCACCCTCGGCTGCCTCCCCGGTAAACCCGCCCGCCGTGATCAGAACGCCGGGCCACAACGGCCTGAACAATTCCATCGCCGACGGCACGTTCTGATGGTTGACGTCGGCACGACCGGCACCGCTGCTGCGCGGCTCGATGAAATGCAGGTAGGCGAGACCGCGTTCGGCGAGCATCCGCACCACGTGACTGTACAGCGGCATCGGATCGGCCTCGCCGGTGTCGTTGGCGACGCCATAGGGCGACAGGCGCACCGCAACCCGGTCAGCGCCCCAGACATCGATGACCGCGTCGGTCACCTCGTTGAGAAGGCGAGCGCGATTCTCGATGGACCCACCGTATTGATCGGTTCGCTGGTTGATGCGCGACTGAAGAAATTGCTCCAGCAGGTAACCGTTCGCACCATGAATCTCGACGCCATCGAATCCCGCTTCCAGCGCATTCCGCGCTCCGTCACGGAAACTTTGAACGATGCCCGCGATCTCGCTGGTTTCCAGCGCTCGCGGCGTTTCATACGGCACCTGTTTTCCATCGGCCGTCGTGGCGCTGAAATTGCCCGAGATAGGAACAGCAGACGGCGCGACCGGCAGCGCCCCACCGGGTTGAAAAGACGAATGCGACACACGTCCGACATGCCAAAGCTGCAGGAAAATGATTCCGCCCCTGGCGTGAACCGCATCGGTGATTTCGCGCCAGCCGGCGATCTGCTCGCGCGAGTAGATGCCGGGAGTTCTGGCGTTTCCGCGGCCGGTTTGCATCACCGGCGACGCCTCTGCGATAATCAGTCCGCCATCGGTGGCGCGCTGCGCGTAATATTCAACGTTCAGCGCATGAGGTGCGTGGTCGAGCTGGCCTGCCCGCATCCGCGTCAGCGGAGCCATCACCACACGATGACTGAGCTGATACGGCCCGACTTTCAGCGGGGAAAAGAGCGAAGAAAATGTCACGCAAACCTCCACATCGGCATCAAGGGATCACGACCCGTTACCACAGCTCGTTTGTTTTCTCTTCTGTTTGAAGCTTGACCGTGCGCATGGCAGATCCACGCCCGGATGCCACCCCGGTCAGCGAAGCAACAATGTCGCCGCAAGAGGCACCAGCAGCGACGTCACCAAGGCGTTCAATCCCATCGCAATGCCGGCGAACACGCCGGCGACTTCATCGACCTGAAATGCCCGCGCGGTGCCGATGCCGTGGGAGGCAAGCCCTGCTGCAAACCCACGCGCACGAAAGTCCGTGATACCGAGCCGGTTCATCGTCGGGGTGACCACAATCGCCCCCATGATGCCGGTAAGGACGGTCGCAACCGCCGTGATGGCGGGATTTGCTCCCAGCGTTTCGCTGATGCCCATGGCGACGCCGGCAGTGACCGATTTCGGCGCCAGCGCCAGCACGATCTCGCGCGGCAGGCCCGCCGCCTCGGCAAACAGCACCACCGATACGATGGCGGTGATGCAGCCAACCACCAGCGCCATCAACATCGGCACAATCGCCGTCATCACGGTTTTGCAGTTCTCATAGAGCGGCACTGCAAGCGCAACGGTTGCGGGGCCGAGCAGGAAATGCACGAACTGCGCGCCGCCGAAATAGGTCGTGTAGCTGGTTCCGGTGACATGAAGAAACACGCCGATGATCCAGATCGAATGAAGCACGGGATTCATCAGCGGGTTGCGATGGGTGGCGAGCGACACCGCATCGGCCACCGCATAGACCGCGAGCGTGACCGTCAGCCACAACAACGGCGTCTCGGAGAGATACACCCACAAAGAAAATGGATTGGCGGTCATGGCGATTTGCGCGTCCGTTCCATTGCCCGGTTGATGATCAGGAACGTGCCGGCGGTGACGAGCAGCGTCACCACCACCGACGCTGCAAGGACCGCCGCGATCGCGACGCCACGCTGCGCCAGAAGGTCCAGATTCTGAACGACGCCGACACCCGCGGGCACGAACAGCAGCGAAAGATGCGCCAGCATGCCTTTTGCCGTCCCCTCCACGGCATTGTCGCGCAGCGGTCCTCGCGCCAATACCACGAACCGGTCGCGGGTGATGAGTACGACGAACAGAAGCGCCAACCCGACCACCGGCCCCGGCACAGGTATCCGCAATGCGCGAACGATCACCTCGCCGATCAACTGACAGATCAGGATGACACTCAGGCTGGCAATCATGGGTGGCTCCGATGAGGATTACCGCCGCATATCACGCGAGGCTGTGCGCCGCTGTCAATCGCGGCACGGGCATGGGGATTGAATCACTGCTGCGAGCGCCGATAGAGTTCGGCGATGCTCTTCCAGATCGTATCCTTGAGGTCGTTCACTGCCGGTCCGGCGAGAACGTCCGGCGGGCCGATGCGTTTGATACAGCCCTCGACCAGCCGCAAGACCCACACTTCACCGTCGGTGTAATAGAGATCGCCCTCGCCGTTGCGGCCGCGTAGCGTGGGGCCTACCCCGGCGACGGTGTAGCGTGCCTCGATCATACCCGCGGCCTGCAGGTCAGCTTCGATCAGCTGCCGCTCGGCATCCACATCCGGCCCAATATGATGCGTGACCGCCCCCGTATAGTGGCTGAACCCGACGCCGCGATCGAACGTCACTGCGCCGAGCCAAACCGGCCGGTTCTCTTCTCCATCCTTCAGGACCAACCATAACCGGATGTGATGCCGCCGATCGGCACTCTTGCCGACCGGCTTCTCGAAGGCGAAATCTTCGCGGCGGCCATCGTAAAACAGCGGACTCACCGGCGCATCAGGATAAGGCCGGTCCAGCAGCACGCTGCCGGATATTTCCAGAGAGGATCGCCATGTAATCGGATCGGCGGCGATCCATCCTGCCTCACGCATGGCGCAAAGAACATCTTTTGACGATCCCACCATGCCGACGTTGATCGGATCGCCAGGGATCCCTTGCGCGGTGGCCGTTACCATCGCCACGCCATCAAGTTTTCTCTGATGTTCGTAATGCCGCCAGAGCGACGGCAGCAGCAGATAGGCAATGACGCCATACACCGCGAGAACGAACACTAGCGCCTTGAGCGCCCGCTTCATGACGCGCAATGACGAACGCACTGAAACAGCCGGGTTTCGGCCCGGCTGCCCAGCTGGTGTTGGCGCAATGTCAGCCTTTCAGCCGCTTGGTGCATTCGCTGTAATAGCCGCCGCCCTTTTGAATCCACTTCAAGCCGCCATTGGCGTTGGACGTCTTGTTGGCGTTGTACTGATCGACGCAGGTATGCATACGCGCCTTGCCTGCGGTTTCACTGGAATATTTCGGAGCAACGGCCGTTGGAAACACCGCAGCCCCGGCGGCTGCCGGCACAGCGGCCGGCTTCGGTGCTTCAGCAGCTTTTGTTGCGGCCTTTGGCGCTTCTTTAGGCGCAGCAGCAGCCTTCGGAGTCTCCTTGGGCGCTTCCTTAGGAGCGGCGGTTGTCGCCGCCGCCGGCTTCGCGTCGGTACCGCATTGGGCCTTGCGGAAGTCATTCCATTTCTGATCGCCCAGCGTGCCCGCAGTCTTCGCAGCCTGATACTTGGCGCTGCATTCCTGGGCCGTCAGGGCCTGCGCCGGCATCGCAATGAAACTTGCCGCCCCGGTCAACAGTACCGCACAAAACAAACTGGCTCGGATTGTCATCGAACTCTCCTGCTAAAGGGATCTCGAAAGCAGCACATCCTAGCTCACGCCGATTTGCTTTCAACGCGCCGCCGCACGCGGCGATCAAAAAATAATGAACAGACCGGACTATCCCGCGCTGCGGTGTTCATCGGCGGTTCATGCTCGCGAGCCAAGGCTCTCGCTCCTCTGCAACGCGAGATTCAACCCATGATTACTCTCTCTTCACGCATCCTCGCCACCGCCGTCGCCTCGCTGATGCTTGCCGGCTCCGCCTTCGCACAAACGGCAACGCCTGCAACTCCAGCGGCTCCCGCGACCAAGATGGCCCCCGCCAAAACGGCGGCCCCCAAGGAAAAGACCGAACGCACCGCAGCCTCGCTCGAATGCTCGAAGCAGGCCGACGCCAAGGGTCTGCACGGAAAGGAACGCAAGAAATTCCGTTCCGACTGCAAGAAGACCTCCGGCAAGGCCAACTAGTCCGTCGATCGGGAAGGCGGCCAGCCTCTGGCAGGTTCGCCTTTTCCCCCTCGTCTCCCACGCATGGACAATGCGCGAGCCACGTCTGCGCGCGATTTGCAGGGCATGACGGGATTTGTGATAACGGCGGTCTCGTTCATCACACCCCGCTCCCATGACGCCTGCCTTTCAAAAGCTGACGCGAGCTTTTCGCTACATCACATCGCGCGACATTCTGCACACTTCTGAAACGCTTCTGATCGGTCTTGCCGGGGGAGCGTTTTCTCACTGGCTGGAATTGCCCGGCGGATTGATCTCGGGCGCGATGATCGCCGTCGGCGTGGCCGCCATCGCAGGGCGACCGATGGGCCTGCCCCCGCTGATGGCGCATATCATTCTGATGACGCTCGGCCTTTCGCTCGGCTCGATGGTCTCTCCGCAGATGCTGACCAACATGGCATCCTATCCGGTCAGCATCGCGATCCTTGCCGCATCCACGTTCGGCGCCACGATGGGCAGCAGCCTCTATCTCCAGCACTTTCACAAATGGGATCGCACATCCGCCCTGCTCGCGGGCAGCCCCGGCGCGCTGTCGCAGATCATCATGCTCGCCAACGAGCGCCGCGCCGACGTCGCCGGCATCGCCGTGGTCCAGACCATGCGCGTGATTA
>CALRLJ020000205.1:0-6852 GCA_943368635.1 Sediminibacterium ginsengisoli
GTGCTGTTCTACTTCATCAATCTGATCGCGCAGAAGATCCCGTTACGTCCGTTGTTCATTATTACGTCGGCATTCCTGTTCGCCATGGGAATCAAATTCATCGGCGAAGCTATTCAGGAGTTCCAGGAGCAGAGCCTTGTGCCCGTCACTGAACTCAAGAGCTTCGCCTGGCTCCAGTCTCTCGGGTTTAATGCGACTCTCGAGGCCTTATCGGCACAACTTCTTGTCATTCTTTTCGCGTTGGCGACGTTCTCGATTGTCCAGCGGAACGCCCGGCTGACCCGCGAGGACAAGGCGAAAGCCGCGGTCGGCACGGCGAAAACCTGATTTTTCTGAAATCCTTTTTTGCTCTCCTGAATTGAAAAACGCGGCGCCGTGCCCGGCGCCGCGTTCTGCATTCAGAGCAGGCTAGAGACCACTTATGCTTTCAAGGCTTGATCCAGATCGGCAATCAGGTCTTCCTTGTCTTCCAGACCGACCGACAGGCGCACCACATCGACGCCGGCGCCGGCTTGGGCTTTTTGCGCATCGCTGAGCTGGCTGTGAGTTGTCGAGGCCGGATGGATAATCAGCGAGCGCGTGTCGCCGACATTGGCCAGATGCGAGAACAGCTTGACGTTGGACACGAGGTTGATGCCTGCGTCGTATCCGCCTTTCAGACCGAACGTGAACACAGCACCAGCGCCCTTCGGTGAATATTTGCGCGCGAGGTTGTGATAGCGGTCGCCCGGCAGTCCTGCGTAGTTCACCCATGCGACGGAAGGGTGCGTGGACAGCCACTCCGCGACCGCCTTGGCGTTGTCCGAATGCCTCTGCACGCGCAGGCCAAGCGTCTCGATACCCGTCAGGATCATGAACGCATTGAAGGGCGACAGAGCAGGGCCGAGATCGCGCAGGCCGATCACCCGCGCGGCAATCGCGAACGCAAAGTTGCCGAAGGTCTCCTGCAACTTGATGCCGTGATATTCGGGACGCGGTTCGCTGAGAACCGGATAGCGCCCGTCGCGCGACCAGTCGAACGTGCCGGCATCGACGATAATGCCGCCGATGGAGTTGCCGTGGCCGCCGAGAAATTTCGTCAATGAGTGAAGGACGATGTCCGCGCCGTGATCGATCGGTTTAATTAGATAAGGAGATGCCAGCGTGTTGTCGACGATCAAGGGTACGCCGGCCTTGCGTGCAATGGCCGCGATGGCTTCGATATCGGTGACGGTCCCGCCGGGATTGGCGATGGATTCGACAAAGATAGCTTTTGTCTTCGGGGTCAGCGCTTTCTCGAAGCTCGAAACATCGTCGGTATCGGCCCACACCACGTTCCAGCCGAAATTCTTGAACGAGTGGTTGAACTGATTGATCGAGCCGCCATACAGCCGCCGTGCAGCGATAAATTCATCTCCGGGCTGGAGCAGAGCGTGGAACGTCACCACCTGTGCCGCATGACCCGATGCGACGGCGACCGCTGCCGTGCCGCCTTCAAGTGCCGCTACGCGCTCTTCGAGCACTGCGTTGGTCGGGTTGCCGATGCGGGTGTAGATGTTGCCGAACGACTGCAAGCCGAACAGCGAGGCTGCGTGGTCGGCGTCGTTGAACACAAAAGATGTGGTCTGGTAGATGGGCGTTGCCCGCGCGCCTGTGGTTGGGTCCGGCTGCGCGCCAGCGTGAATGGAGAGCGTGGAGAAGCCCGGCAATCTTTCCGTCATGAGGTATCCTTCTGAGCGCCACAGTGGGGCGTGGAGAAGAATATGCTGGGGGTGGATGCGGTCGCCGTCAAGCCGTTAGCGGCGATCGGTGGTAACTGGCAATGAACCTGACGCTTTTCGCAGGCTGATTGAAACGATCGTTCTTTGACGTACCGGATTTAGGGTTGGTCGTTCTTGTCCTTGGCGGCGCGGTCCGCCGCCGCTGTTGCGCCGCCGCTCACGCTGCTGCGATTCAGCGACAGCCGCATGTTGCTGGTGGGGATTGGTGCGCGCTTTGAGCTGATCGTGCGCGAGTTGACGCCGAGCCACTGGATTTCCGAGGTGAGCCGTGCGTATTCGATTTTCGGGCAGCGGTTCATCACCACCTTGACCCCGGCCGCTTCCGCTTTCGCCGCTGCGGCGTCGTTGCGAACGCCAAGCTGCATCCAGATCACTTTCGGTAATGTCGACAGCGCCAGAGATTCATCGACGACTGCCGCCGCCACATCCGAATTCCGGAACACATCGACCATGTCGATGGGGCGGTCGATGTCCTTCAGTGATCCGACGAACGGCTTTCCGACAAGGCTCTTGCCAACCTGACCCGGATTGATCGGGATCATGTCGTAACCCCGCTCGACGAGGTATTTGAAAGCAAAGTAGCTTGGCCGCACGTTGACCGGCGATGCGCCGACCATCGCGATCGACTTCACGTCGGTGAGGATCGCGCGAATATAATTGTCGTCGTAAGCGTCGTGATTCATTCTGGCTGTTTCGCTATTTCTTGGCTGACGGAGTCAGCGGTCTTCCCATTTCGGGTCGCGTTTTTCGATGAAAGCGCCAATGCCTTCCTGTGCATCGCGCGCCATCATGTTATCCGCCATCACCTGCGCAGCGTAGGTATAAGCGTCTGCGAGGCTCATTTCAGCTTGCCGATAGAAGGCTTCCTTGCCGACCTTCAACGTATAGGCCGATTTCAGAGCGATCTGCTTTGCAAGTTCGATTGCGGCGGCGCGTTCCGTCCCGGCAGGAACGACGCTGTTCACCAGCCCAAGCTCAAACGCGCGCTGTGCCGAGACATGCTCGCCGGTGAGCAGCATGTGCATGGCGTGTTTGCGAGACACGTTGCGCGACAGAGCCACCATCGGCGTCGAACAGAACAACCCGATGTCGATACCGGGTGTGCCGAAGACCGCCTTGTCGGACGCAATGGCAAGATCGCAGGTCGCGACCAGTTGGCATCCGGCAGCGGTGGCGACGCCTTGCACCGCCGCGACCACGGGCTTCGGCAGACGAACGATAGCCTGCATCATGTCGCTGCATGACTTCATCATCTGTGAGAAATATGCGCGGCCCTTGTCCGCATCGGCGCGGCGTGCGGTGAGTTCCTT
This sequence comes from Sediminibacterium ginsengisoli, assembly GCA_943368635.1. Lineage (GTDB taxonomy): Bacteria > Pseudomonadota > Alphaproteobacteria > Rhizobiales > Xanthobacteraceae > Afipia. The sequence continues at coordinate 3,071 of CALRLJ020000205.1, forward strand.
GAGGTCGTGACCTGAAGAGTAGGCCGGTCCTTCGGCGGCGATGACAACCGCGCGGACATTTTTGTCATTGCGAACGGAATCGAGCGCCTCGTGGAGCGCAGCGATCATGGCCTCGGACAATGCATTGCGCGTTTTGGGTGAGTCGAGCGTGAGCACCGCGATGCTGCCGATTGTCTCGCGCAAAAGCGGCGACGGGGCTTGCGAAACGGAGCGTGATGTTTGTGGCGTCATGGTTTTCCGGCTCAGATTTCAGGTTCGCTTTTCGGTTCGGTCAGGCTCGCCATCGTGCCCACCCTAAGATACAAAACCGTCACATACGAGAGCAGGGCAGGACATACGTTCCATGAGCAAAGCGAAAATGACCGTGGCAGAACTCGAAGCGTTTCTCCACAAGGAGTTTCCGCAGGCTTTCGCCAGCGGTGAAATCCTGATCGAGAGCGCCGACGGTGCCACCAGCCTGCTGCGGCAGCCTTACAGCGAGCGGATGCTTCGTCCCGGCGGGACGGTGTCGGGTCCGACGCTGATGGCTCTGGCGGACTTCGCAATGTATGTGGTGTTGCTCTCGGCGATTGGCCCTGTCGGGCTCGCGGTGACGACCAGTCTCAACATCAATTTCCTGCGCAAGGGGCAGCCGGGTCAGGATGTGCTGGCGGCCGCCAAGCTGATGAAGCTCGGCAAGCGCCTCGCTGTCGGAGAAGTGAGCCTGTTATCAGGGACTTCGCCCGATCCGATCGCTCATGTCACCTCGACATACTCCATTCCGAATGTTCAATGATTTTACGGGTAATATAGCACCATATTTCTAAGTGGCTGTTTTTAATGGCATATTTCTTGCTGAATGGCATTGACGCACGCGGGCGGGTTATCTAGAACCGCGCTCAGTTTGGCGATTGCGCCGGACGTACAATTTCACGGATCCCTCACATGAAGACGTTTTCGGCAAAGCCAGCCGAGGTCAACAAGAAGTGGGTGCTGATCGACGCCAAGGGTCTGGTCGTCGGTCGCCTCGCGACTTTGGTTGCCATGCGCCTGCGCGGCAAGCACCTCCCGACTTACACTCCCCACGTCGATTGCGGTGATAACATCATCATCATCAACGCGGCTCACGTCGTCCTCACCGGTCGCAAGCGTGAGAACAAGGTTTACTACAACCACACCGGCTTCATCGGTGGCATCAAAGAGCGCACCGCGAAGTCGATCCTCGAAGGTCGCTTTCCTGAGCGTGTCGTCGAGAAGGCGATTGAGCGCATGATTCCGCGCGGCCCGCTGGGCCGGGTGCAGATGGGCAACCTGCGCGTTTACGGTGGTGCTGAGCATCCGCATGAAGCACAGCAGCCGGAAACCCTGGACGTCGCATCGATGAACCGCAAGAACATGAGGGCCGCATAATGTCCGATACCATGCAGTCCCTTGATCAGCTCGCGTCGCTGAAGACACCGGCGCCAGATGCTCCGACATACGTCAAGAAGGTCGACAAGTACGGCCGCGCCTATGCCACCGGCAAGCGAAAGGACGCTGTTGCACGCGTCTGGATCAAGCCTGGCTCCGGCAAGGTCATCGTCAACACCCGCGAAGTCGAAGTTTACTTTGCGCGTCCCGTGCTGCGCATGATGATTCAGCAGCCGATCGTCGCCGCTGCCCGTCAAGGCCAGTACGACGTGATCTGCACCGTCGCTGGTGGTGGTTTGTCGGGTCAGGCTGGCGCCGTGCGTCACGGCATCTCGAAAGCGCTGACCAACTTCGAACCGGATCTGCGCGGTGTCCTCAAGAAGGGCGGCTTCCTGACCCGCGACTCGCGTGTCGTCGAACGTAAGAAGTACGGCAAGGCGAAGGCCCGCCGGTCCTTCCAGTTCTCGAAGCGCTAAGGCACGCTTCGCCGCCAGTTCTCGAAGCGTTCATCGTTTCGTTCAAATTTTCCGCAATCGCGGGACAAAAGGGCGCCTCCGGGCGCCCTTTTTGCTGTTCCAGATACAGCCGAATTGCAGCGATTTTTCCCGAAAATTTTGCGACCGTCGCAAACGGAGTGCCAAGACACCGTTGCTAGTCTTGACGATGGCTGAGGGAGCTATTCCAGCTCCGTCTATTTTAAAGCGCTGCATAGAACATGCCGGCTGGCACGCACCTGTCTCTCGATATATCGACGCTCTATCTCGTGGCGACGCTGGCAGCGGCGCTGCTTGGCGCGATGCTGCTGTTTTTCTGGCGTCATGAGAAGATCGCAGCGCTCGGATGGTGGGGCGCGGCCTACATTCTGGGTGCTGCTTCCGTGGCGCTGTGGACGGTCGGCGGTCCTGAACTGGGCTGGGAACTCTCGCTCGCGGTCAATGCTGTGGGCTTTATCGCCTGCGGCCTGGTGTGGGATGCAGCGCGAGCTTTCCACGGACGTCCTGCCAGTTGGATCGGCGTGATCGCCGGGCCTGCGCTCTGGATTGCGGCTGTGGTGCTGCTCGATCCTATCGATCCGAAACTTCAAATGATGATCGGTGCGGGCATTGTGGCCGTCTATGCTGCGCTGACCGCAGCCGAGCTATGGCGCGAGCGGCGCAAGAGCCTGCGGGCGCGCTGGCCGGCGATCGCCGTTCCGGTGATGCACGGCGCCGTTCTGATGCTGCCGATCATCATGGGCGATATGTTCCGGCCCGGTAATGCAAACAATATCGGACAGATCTGGGTCGCGGCGTTCGCCGCCGAGCTTGTCCTCTACGCCATCGGCACGGTGTTCATCATCTTCATGCTGGTGTCCGAGCGCACCGTCAGCGTCCACAAGACCGCCGCATCGGTCGATCCGCTCACGGGTTTGTTGAACCGGCGCGGTTTCAGCGAGGCGACATCGCGCATGATCGAGCGCGAGGCCAAGGCGGGCCGGCCCGTGACCGTGATGATCTTCGACATCGATCACTTCAAATCGGTCAATGATCGCTTTGGTCATGCGGCGGGCGACGATGTGCTGCAGGTTTTCGCCAATGTTGCCGTTGCGTCGTTGCGCATCACCGATCTTGTCGGCCGGGTCGGCGGCGAAGAGTTCGCGGCGCTGCTGCCTTGTTCAATCGAAGAAGCACTGCTCGCCGCCGAGCGGGTGCGTGAAGCCTTTGAGGCATCGGGCGTTGCGATCGATGAAGCGCCTTTGGAAACCACAGTCAGCATTGGCGTCGCCGGTGGGCCGGCGAGCACCGAACTCGAGGTGCTGATGGCGTCGGCCGATACCGCGCTCTATCAGGCCAAGCGCGCGGGGCGGAATCGCGTGGAAGCCGCGATAGAGCAGCCGTTGTCGCTCGAGAATGCCCGCCGCAACATGGTTGGCGGCAACGGGCCGCAACCAGACAGCGCGGTTTCTCAACCGGCGCCGGCGGAAGCTGTCGCCTGACAAAGCCGGATTGCTAACCCTCTGTTTACCATGCGCGCCTTAACATGCGGCATGACCATCGCACACAGCCACGATTCACAATCCGATATTATAGCGCTCGAAGCGACCGTTGCCTCTGCGCGGACCGGATTCGCATGTATGTTCTCGACATCCGATGAATACGAAAACGCCCTGATCACGGCGCGCCGTGCCGAGGGCCGATACGGCTCCGCGTTCGACTGGCAGCCGGTGGTGCTTGGCGGCTGTGCATTGGCGTTGCTGGGCGTGCTGATGACTTTCGTCTGAGGCCGACAGCTTCACGGTATCGAGACGGCAGGGCACCTTTGGTGCCCTTTGTCTTTTCCAGCTGCGATTTTTGCGCTAGCACCCCTTGGTAACCAGAAAGGGCGGAAGACCATGATTACGGAAATTGCACAGA